>CAZIVN010000081.1:0-9551 GCA_964542685.1 uncultured Halobacteriales archaeon | reverse complement strand
CGCCTCCCGCGAGGCAGCCGAGCGAGCCTACGAGCGCGCCGGCGTCGACGCCGCCGACCTGGACCTCGCGGAGGTCCACGACTGCTTCGCGATCGCCGAACTGCTGGCCTACGAGGACCTCGGCTTCTGCGAACGGGGCGAGAGCGGCCCGTTCGTCGAGTCCGGCGCGACGGAGCCCGACGGCGAACTACCCGTCAACACCTCCGGCGGCCTCAAGTCGAAGGGTCACCCCATCGGCGCGACGGGTGCCGGCCAGATCTCGGAAGCGTTCGCCCAGTTGACCGGCGGGGCCGGGGACCGTCAGCTGGACGACCCCGTCCGCGGACTGACCCACAACGTCGGCGGGAGCGGCGGCGCGGCTGTCGTCCACGTCCTCGAACGCGAACGGGCCGTCGACGAGGCGGCCGGCACGTGGGGGGCCGGCGCGTGACGGCCATCCGGTCGGTCGGGGCGTACGCGCCCCGGTCGCGCATCTCGGCGGACGAAGTCGCGGAGGCCTGGGGCCGGTTCGCGGCCAGCGGCATCGACGAGAAGGCCGTCCCGGCACCGGACGAGGACGCGCTGACGATGGCGGTCAGGGCAGCCCGGGAAGCCCTCGGAGCCGACGGCTGCGAGGTGACCGCCGACGCCCTCGACGCCCTCGCGTTCGCGACGACGGGTCCGCCCGACGAGGAGGAGGATCCCACGGCCCGCCTCGGGGCGATGCTGGGCGTCCCCGAAGATGTCCGCCGGACGGCCTTCACCGCGAGCACTCGCGCCGGAACCCGCGCGCTCCGGGCGACCGGAGACGGGCTCTCGGCCGACGACCGCGCACTGGTCGTCGCCGCCGACTGTCCGCGCGGTCGCCCGGCGGACGCCGAGGACCACGCGGCCGGCGCGGGCGCTGCGGCGTTCGTCCTGGGGCCCGAGGGCCCCGCAACGATAGCCGCCTGGGGCGAGCACGCCGACCCCTACCCCGGCACGCGGTTCCGCCCTCGCGGGAGCGACCGCGTCGAGGGCCTGTCCGTGACGGGCTACGACCGCCAGTCGTTCCGCGAGACGCTCGCCGGCGCCGTCGAGGCACTCGGGGCCGACGCGACGGTGGACCCGTCGGACCTCGACGCCGCGGCGGTCCAGGCGCCTGACGGCGGCCTCCCGTACCGCGCGGCGGGCGCCCTCGGCGTCGACACGGAGCAGATTGCGGCGGTCGAGACGGTCTCCGAACTGGGTGACACCGGCGCGGCGAGCGTCCCGCTCGGACTGGCCGTCGGCCTCGCCGCGGGCCACGAGCGCCTCCTCGGAGCGGCCTACGGGAGCGGCGCCGGCGCCGACGCCCTCCTCGTGACCGCCGAGGACTCGGTCCCGGCGTCGCTGGCGCTGGACGGTGAGACGGATCGGTCCTACGTCGAGTACCTCCGCCTCCGCGAGGAGATCACGGTCGACGAACCGGACGGCGGCGGCGCGTACGTCTCCCTGCCGACCTGGCGGACGACGCTCGACTCCCGGTACCGTCTCGTCGCTGGACGCTGTCCGGTCTGCGACGCACTGGCGTTCCCGCCCGAGGGCGCCTGTCCGGCGTGTGGCGACCGCGGCGACTTCGAGACGGCCGAACTCCCCGGGACCGCCACCGTCGAGGCGGTGACGACCATCTCCCAGGGCGGTGCGCCCCCGGAGTTCGCGCCCTTCCAGAGCGCCGCCGGGGAGTTCGACGTCGCCGTCGTCGCCCTGGACGGGCCCGACGGCGGGACGGTGAGCGCCCCACTCCAGGTGACCGGGGCCGAGGCGGGATCCCTGTCTGTCGGCGACCGCGTCCGGGCGACGATCAGACGAATCTACACCCAGGAGGGCGTGACGCGGTACGGCGCGAAGGCGCGGCCAGTAGACGAGGAGTGACGGCCCGACGAATCGACCGCCGCGGCCGACACCTCGTCACCGGCTACCACAGGGCTTTTTTCCGTCAGGACCCGAGTCGGTATCGATGACCGACGGCGACGCCGCCCGCACGCCCGACGTGTCCGTCGAGGACCCCTTCGGGAGCGGTGCGGCACCCGAGCGCGGCGCGGTGCGGTCCTCGTCGGGTCCCTCGCCGGGGGAAGCCAGCGAGGCGTTCGAGGCCCTGGCCAACGAGGTCCGGGTCGCGGCGCTCGTCGAACTCCTCGCCGCCGAACGGGCCGGCGAGGAGCCGCTGTCGTTCTCGGAACTCCAGAGCGCGGCCGGCGTCGAGGAGTCCGCCGGCTTC
Source organism: uncultured Halobacteriales archaeon (assembly GCA_964542685.1). Classification (GTDB taxonomy): domain Archaea; phylum Halobacteriota; class Halobacteria; order Halobacteriales; family Natrialbaceae; genus CAZIVN01. Next base: position 7,333 of record CAZIVN010000081.1, on the reverse strand, counting down.
GCCTACCACCTCCGGCAACTGACAGACACCTTCCTCCAGGAGCGCGGCGAGGGGTACGTCCTCACGCCGGCCGGCCGGCGGGCCGCTCGCGCGGTCGTCTCCGGTGCCTTTACCGGCGGCGACCGGACGAGCGCGAGTTAGGCCGCTGGACAGGGACGGTTCAGCAGGCCGACCGGACCCGCTCGTCCGACACCGTCGCGAAGCCGTCGCCGTCGACCGTCGCGGCCTCGACGGCGTCCGGGTCGAGTTCCTCGACGGCGACCGACAGGCAGTCGACGGCTTTCGACAGCGCCGCCGTCTCGTCGAGGCCCGGTTCGTAGGCCGCCTCGAGGCGTTCGATGGCCTCGCGGGAGCCCCGGCCGACGGCGTCGGCGCTCCAGGCCTGGGTCGCTCCGGAGGGATCGACCTCGACCAGGGTTGGTCGTGGCTCGGCGCCGGCGACCAGCAACGCGGCGCCGTAGGGCCGGGTGCCGCCGCGCTGGGTCTCCTCCTGGACGCGGTCGGCCAGCGCCCGGGACAGCGTCTCGGCGTCGACCGGTTCGCCGTGGCGGCGGCGTTCGGCCGCGGCGGTCCGGCGGGCGAGGTCGACCAGTTGACGGGCGTCGGCGGCGTGGCCCGCGCTGGCGATTCCGATGCGCCCTTCGACGGGCGACAGTTTCGCGGGCCGGTCGCGTTCGATCAGGGGCGACCGGTCCTCGACGTGGGCCGCGAGGACGGCGCCTTCGCCGGTCCTGACACCGACCGTCGGGGCGCCGCGCCCGACGGCCTCGCGAGCGTACTCCACCTGGTAGAGGCGGCCGTCCGGCGAGAACACCGTCGTCCCGCGGTCGTAGGCCTGCCGTTCGGTGCCGTTCATGCGGCCACCTCCGCGACGCCGTCGCCCGTCGCCAGTTCGACGCCGTTCTCGGTGATCGTCGCGACGGTCAGGCCGTTCCCGCTGGCGGTGTCGCGCTCGGCGGCCGTCGCGACCGCACTCGCGGCGGTCTTTCGGGCGCCTGCGACCGAGGCCTCGGAGTCGTAGCGCCGTTCGAGGACGCCGTAGGCCAGTTGCGTGCCGCTCCCGCTCGCGGCGTAGTCGTCCGCGAGGACGCCGCCGGCCTCGTCGATGCCGTACAGGTGGGGGCCAGCCTGGTCCACGCCGGCCAGGACGGGCGTGACCCGGAGCGGCGTCGTCCCCAGCAGTGACCCGACGAACGTCGAGAGGGCTCGCATCGACATCGGCCGGCCCCGCCGGTCCTCGTACAGTGTCGCCTCCGTCTCGACGGTCCGGACGAACCGCTGGATGTGGCCGACGCCGCCCGACAGCGCCACCGCGGCAGTCGGGTGGACCTGCTCTACCTTCCGGACCGCCTTGCTGGTCACGAACCGCCCGGCGAGACTCGCACGCCGGTCCGCCGCCAGGACCGCGGCGTCGTCCGTCGTGACGCCGACGACGGTCGTCCCCGTCTCGACGACGCCGGTGTCGTCGTCGGCGATCGCGCCCGCCGTCCCTGCCGACTTATCGAAGTTCGGAGTTGTTGCTGCACGGTGCGTCGCGGTTTCGTGGCTACCGGCCCCGGTCGGGGACAGCGTCCGGGAGGGTGGCCGTTCTGGGTCGAACATTACGTCGAACGGTACCGCCCGACCGGGAATAAATGTTAGCTAAAATATATTTTAGCCGGGCGCGGGACGCGTCGTGCCCGTCCAGCAACGCTTACGGTGTGTCCGCTCGCCTCTCCGGGTATGCAGGTAGGCGTACTCGGCGCCGGCACGATGGGCCACGGTATCGCGCAGGTGAGCGCCATGGCCGGCCACGACGTGACCGTACGGGACATCGAACGCGACCTGGTCGACGACGGGGTCGCGGCCATCGAGGAGAACCTCCAGGGGGCCGTCGACCGTGACATCATCGCGCCGACGGACAAGACCGCGACGCTGGACCGGATCGACGGCACGACGGACCTCTCCGAGGCAGTCGAGGGGGCGGACCTCGTGATCGAGGCCGTTCCCGAGCGGATGGCCCTCAAACAGGAGACGTTCGAGGACGTCGAGGCCAACGCCCCGGGCGACTGCGTGATCGCCTCGAACACCTCCTCGCTGTCGGTTACGGAGATCGCGAGCGCCCTGGACGATCCGACGCGTGCGATCGGACTGCACTTTTTCAACCCGGTCCACATCATGGACCTCGTCGAGATCGTCGTCCCGGAGTGGACCGACGACGAGACGCTTTCCTTCGCCGAGTCGTTCGTCGACGACGTCGAGAAAGAGCCCGTCGTGGTCACCGACTCGGCCGGCTTTGCCACCTCGCGCCTCGGCGTCGCACTCGGCGTCGAAGCCACGCGGATGCTCCAGGAGGGCGTCGCCTCGCCGCGGGACATCGACCGCGCGATGGAACTGGGGTACAACCACCCGATGGGGCCGATCGAACTGGGCGACGTCGTCGGCCTGGACGTCCGCCTGGACATTCTGGAGTACCTCCGGGAGGAACTGGGCGAGCGGTTCAGGCCGCCGGGGATCCTCCGCCGGAAGGTCCGCGCGGGCAAACTCGGCAAGAAGACCGGCGAGGGGTTCTACGTCTGGGACGACGACGAAATCGTCGGCGTCTCCGACGACTGGGGTGACCGGCCGTGAGCGACGCCGACGCCGACGCTCCCGACCCGGAAGCAGTCGCCGCCGACTTCGAGACCGTCGACGTCCACGTCGGCGAGCGTCCGGACGGGGCGGACGCAGCGCGAATCGCCACGGTCGTCATCGACCGCCCGGACGCCCGCAACGCCCTGAACGGGACGGTCCGGACGGAACTCAAGGCCGCCCTCGACGCCGTCGAAGCCGACGACGCCGTCCGGGTGGTCGTGCTCACCGGATCGGACGACTCGGGTGCGTTCGTCGCCGGCGCCGACGTCACCGAACTGCGCGAGCGAGACGCCATCGAGCAACGCGAGGCCAGCAAGCGCCCGCGGGTGTACGAGTACGTCGACGACCTGGAGAAACCGGTGATCGCGCGGATCAACGGCCACTGTCTCGGCGGCGGGAGCGAACTGGCCCAGGGGTGTGACGTCCGGGTCGCCCGCGAGGGGGCCAAACTCGGACAGCCGGAGATCAACCTCGGCATCATGCCCGGCGGCGGCGCGACCCAGCGGTTGCCCCGTCTCGTCGGCGAGGGCCACGCCATGCGACTGATCCTCTCGGGCGAACTCATCGACGCCGCGGAGGCCGCCGACATCGGCCTGGTCGAAGAGGTCCACCCCGCCGACGCGTTCGACGACCGGGTGTACGACCTGGCGTCGTCGATTGCCGCGAAGAGTCCGATCGCACTGGAACACGCCAAGAAAGCCGTCAAGGCCGCCTCGCGGATGGACCTGGAGGACGGCATCGAGTACGAGGCCGAACTGTTCGCGACGCTGTTCTCGACGGCCGACAAGGACGAGGGCATCGACGCGTTCCTGGAGGACCGCGACCCGGAGTGGGCGGGGCGCTGACTGGGGCAGCCGACCGCCAGCACGGCCTGTCAGGTCGCGTTCTCCGCGTCGGCGCGGTGGAGCGTAATCGTCACGACGCTGCCCTGAGAATCCCGTTCCTCGTAGTCCACCACCCCTTCGGAGTAGGTGACGATCCAGCTGACGAGCCACAGCCCCATCCCGGTGCCGTGGTACAGCGGCCCTCGCTCGCCCTCGTCGAGGAGAATCGCGCGCTCCTCGGCCGGGATCCCGTCGCCGCGATCGGCGACGCTCACCGTGACCGTCTCGTCGGTCGCCGTGAGGGCCACCTGAACCGGGTCGCTGCCGCCGTGCAGGACTGCGTTCTCCAGGAGTTCCGACAGTGCCTGTCGAATCTGTGGAACGGCGCGGGCCGACAGGCCCTTGGGGGCCGTGACGTCCACCGGGACGTCCGGGTACCGGTCGCGGAGGTCCTCGACGCAGTCCCGGACCGCCTCGGCGACGTCGACGGTCGTCAGGTCCGGTGCGTCCGAGAGGAGGTCGACGATCTGGCGTTGCTTCGTCGTCAGGTCCAGCAGCGTCTCGCCGCCCTCGAGAATCGCCTCGGCGTGGTCGGCGGCTGCCGCGTGGTCGAGGTCGGCGATCGACTCCGCGTTGCCCAGGACGACGTTCATCTCGTTGTGGAGGTTGTGTCGCAACACGCGGTCGAGGGCGTCGAGTTGTCGCTCCCGACGTCTCCGCTCGCTCACGTCGCGGGCCGATATCAGGAGGGAGACGACGGTCCCCGCCTCGTCCGTGACTGGTCTGATCACGCCGCTGGCGACGAGGCCCCGTGGAGTCGCATCACGCAGATCGAACTCGAACTCCGCGTACTCCCCCGCGGCCGCCCGGCTGACGAGACGCCGAACCTCCGCTCGGCGCCGGTCGTCGCTCTCGAACCAGCGCGTCTCCGAGAACCGGTTCCCGACCACCGCCTCGCGGTCGACGTCCACGTACTCCATGGCGGTCCGGTTGAAGTCGAGGACGGTTCCATCCGGGGCGAGCAGGCCGACGAGGATGTTCGGGTCCTCGAAGATTGCGGTGAACTGCCGCTCGCTCCTCGCGAGGTCGCGCTCTCGTCGTTTGCGGTCGGTGACGTCCTCCTGGAACCCGACGTAGTGGTCGACGCCGCCGTCGTCGGTCTCGACCGGAGCGATCGTGACGCGGTTCCAGAACTTCGTGCCGTCGGCGCGATAGTTCAGGAGTTCGACCGTCGTCGACCGCTGTTCGTCGATGGCTCGTCGCAACTCCGCGACCGGCGCCTCGGCGGTGTCGGGGCCCTGGAGGAACCGGCAGTCCTGGCCCGCGACGTCGTCCCAGTTGTACCCCGTCAACCTCTCGAACTCGTCGTTGACGTACACGAGGGGACTGTCATCGCCCTCGCGCGCCGCGATGGTGATCCCGATCGGCGCCTCGGCGATCGCTCCTCGGGTCACCGCCTCGTCCGTCGCCAGATCGACCAGTACGGCGCCCCGGTGCCCGCGGCGCTCCCAGGACCTCGTCGCGTGGTCGACCGTCCCGGGGCCGTCCCCGAGGACCCTCGCGACGCTGTCGCGCAAGTCATCGAGGCCACCGCGTTCACCCTCGCCGTTCGTTCGCGGGACGTAGTCGGTGACGCCCCCGGCTACCGCGGCACTCGCCGTCGCCTCGTCGCCCGTCTCCGGGTACAGCACGACGGGGACGTCCGGATCGACGGTGCGGACGCGTTCGAGCAGCGTGAGGCCGTCGAGCGCGTCGCAGTGCCCGGCGACGACGCAGTCCGGGGCGACCTCCGTCACTGCCTCGACGCCACTCTCGACGTCCGTGGCCGTCCGAATCGACCCGTCGGGGACCGGGAGCGACCGGGCGAGCGAGCGCGCCGCGTCCGCGGTGTTCTCGACGACGAGTACCGTCGTCTCGCCGTCCCCAACCATGTTGGCGGAGCAACGCTTCGAGCGGGTTTGAGTCTTTGGGAGATATCGACGTTCGGGTGGCCGGGAGAGGGTACGACCCGGCGGTACCGTCGTTCCAGGACACGGACCGGAGCAGAACAGTCCCGCCGCTCACTCCGCGGCGGAGGTCAGGCCACGCGTGGCGATCGTCGTCTCGCCGTCGTCGTCGGTGTCGACCTCGAGGACGCCATCGAACAACTGCTTGAGAGTGTTCATCGTCTGGTCGTCGTGGGCCGTCGAGTCGATCACGTACACGCCGAGGGCCTCGGCGCTCTGGACCCGGCCCGTGAACACGTGGAGGAACCGGAAGACGGTCTGGAGGTCCGAGTACATCAAGAGGGTCGAGACGGAGTGGAGCAGAATGCGGTTGTTCTCGATGGAGCGCGTCCCGTGGAACTCCTCGATGAACTCCGAGAGTTTGATTCCGATGCCGGTCATGTCGACCGGCGAGGAGGCGTACTTCACGCGGCGGTCGTCTTCCAGATTGCTCACGCCCTGCTGTTTGCTCACGCAGTCGACGATGCCGACGTGGACGTCCTCCGAATGGACGCGGTTGCCGAACTCCGTGAGGATCTTCTCCGCGCTGTCTTTCGTCGTGACGACGATCGATCCCTCGCCGCTCTTGCTCCCTTCCGCGAGGACGTCGAGTGCGACTCGCCGCTTGCCAGTCATCGGGGGCCCGGTGATCAGAAGGTTCATCCCTGGCGCGACGGTCGTACCCTCGTCGACGCTATCGAGTTCGTACATTTGCTAGCCCGTTTGAATCGTCGGAGTGCGACAGGACGATGGTTTCTGGCGACTCATTCGCTCGTTGGAAACTAAAAGCGGTATAGCACTTATATTACTTTTGATTGGGTGGGGGGTCGACCCCCTTCCCCCCGCAGGACAGTTCGACCCCCCGGATTTGGGTTCCCTCACCCGATTACGACCGTCGCTCGCCCCACGACGAACGCCGCCGCCGCGAGGAACATCCCGTACTTGATGTGGCTCTGCCCGGCCGTCGGATTTTCGAAACTCTCGACGGTGGCGTACAGCATGACGGCGTCGGCCGGAAGCACGACCGCAAGGTACGCGAGTCCGAACGTCCCGATCAGGTACGGCACGGGACTGGCGAGGACGGCGATCACGAGCAGTCCGAGTGCGATCCCGAGTGCGCGCCGTTCCCCGATGGCGATGGGGAGCGTGTTGAGTCCCTCCTCGCGGTCGCCGGCCAGGTCCTCGACGTCCTTGATGATCTCCCTCGTCAGCGTCGACACCGCCGCGAGGACGAACAGGACCACCGTTGCCTGCATTCCCTCGACGCCAGCCACCGCGGCCCCCCCGAACACGAACGTGCTACCGCCGAGTGCCGCGACGACGGCGTTGCCGACGCCCGGCAGCCCCTTGAACAGTTCCGTGTACGCGACCAGCGCAAGCAGGTTCACGACGGCGATTGCGACGGCCACCAACGGGAGCACCACCACGCTGAGGACCGCCAGCCCGAACAGTCCGAGACTGAAGACGAGGGCCCCCCGCGGACTCACCGCGCCCCGCGGAATCGGCCTGTCCGGGTCGTTGATCGCGTCGACGTCCCGGTCGAAGTAGTCGTTGATGGCGTTGCCGGCGCCGACCGCCAGTACCGTCGCCGACACCGCCGCGGCCGTCGGGACGGCCGTTCCAGGCTCCCCGACCCCCGTCCCTGCGGCCACGAACGCACCGATGAACGTCAACAGACCCGACACGACGGCGTTGACCGGTCGCGTGAGTTCCACCAGTCCCGACAGACGTTCGGTGCTATCCATACCCGAGCCCTGACGCACTCCCGGGATAAATCCCCCGAAGCAGTCGCGACGAATCACGGGATTTAAATCCGGCACCGTCCTCACCAGGTGATGCAGGGCGCTTAGCTCAGCCTGGACAGAGTACTTGGCTTCGGACCAAGCTGCCGCGGGTTCAAATCCTGCAGCG
>CAZIVN010000080.1:9285-9551 GCA_964542685.1 uncultured Halobacteriales archaeon | reverse complement strand
ACCATCGACCCGAGGAGCGTCTTCGAGTACGCGACCCACGACGCCGTCACCGCGATGGCCGTCCAGAAGGGCGTCGCCGAGACGTACTACCCGGAGTACGACGACGACGTGAACCTGCTGGTCAAGCTCAACGGTACCTCGAACCTCTGGATGGGCGAACCGGACTCGGCGGTCAACTGTTCGGTCGACTACGCCGCGGAGGAACTGGACGCAGATGCCCTGGGCTTTACGCTGTACGGCGGGTCGAACCACGAGGTCGAGATGGC
>CAZIVN010000080.1:0-9275 GCA_964542685.1 uncultured Halobacteriales archaeon | reverse complement strand
GTGGTCGTACCCGCGCGGCCAGGGCCTGAAGAACGACCGCAAGCCCGAAACCATCGCCTACGGCACCCGTCTGGCACTCGAACTGGGCGCCGACGTCGCGAAGGTGAAGTACCCCGGGGACAGGGAGGCCTTCGAGTGGGCCGTCGACGCCGCCGGCGACGTGAAGGTCGTGATGTCAGGCGGGTCGAAGACCGACGACTACGCCTTCCTCAAGCAGGTCGAGGACTGCATCAGCGCCGGCGGCAAGGGCCTGGCGGTCGGCCGCAACGTCTGGCAGCGCGAGAACCCGATGGAGATCCTCGACGCCCTGGAGAAGGTCATCTTCGAAGAGCAGTCGGCCGAGGAAGCCCTGGGACGATGACCGACGCGGTCGACGACGTCGTCGAGACGGTCGCCGAGACGGCCCCCGAAATCAGGACCGGACTGCGGGGCCGCCGCGAGGCCGTCGACGCGGACAACCCAACCGGCGACACCCAGTACGCCGCCGACGTGTGGGCCGACGAGGTGTACGAACGCCGCCTGACGGCCATCGATGGCGTCGGCGGCTACGCCAGCGAGGAACGCGAGACGGTCGTCGACTGCGGCGTCGGCTACGCGGTGGCCCTGGACCCCCTCGACGGCTCCTCGAACCTCAAGTCCAACAACGCGATGGGGACCGTCTTCGGCGTGTACGACGGCGACCTGCCGGCGCCCGGACGGGACCTGGTCGCCGCCGGCTACGTCCTGTACGGCCCCATCACGACGATGGTCGTCGCCCGCGACGGGAGCGTCACGGAGTACGAACTGACCGACGACGGCCGCCGGACGCTGGAAACGGACCTCGAACTGCCCGACGACCCCGTTGTGTACGGGTTCGGCGGGCGCGTGCCGGACTGGCCCGCCGACTTCACCGAGTACGCTCGCCAGATCGAGTCGGAACTGAAACTCCGGTACGGTGGCGCGATGATCGCCGACGTCAACCAGGTGCTCACGTACGGCGGCGTGTTCGCCTACCCCGGCCTGCAGTCACGCGCCGAGGGGAAACTGCGAGTCCTCTTCGAGTGTGCCCCCATCGCCTACGTCGTCGAGACGGCCGGCGGGGCGTCCTCCGACGGCGAGCGGTCGGTCCTGGACGTCGACCCGGACGGCCTCCACGACCGCGTCCCCCTCCACGTGGGCAATCGGGACCTGATCGACCGCCTGGAGTCGACGCTGTCGGACTGACGGGCGTCGACACCGTTCCTCAGGCGTTCTCCTCGAGCCAGGACAGCGCGGCGTCCAGGTCCGTCTCCGGCGGCGAGCAGACCCGGTTCCGGCAGACGTACACCGTCGGCTCGCCGTCCCGGGCCGACCGCTCGGCCCAGACCGGCGGCCCCTCGTCGAGTCCGAGGCGGTCGAGCCACGACTCCAGGCCCGCCGCGGTCGACGGCCGCGGTGCGAGCAGTCGCCCCGGGAGGTACGTCCGGCCGAGGCGCTCGCGCCACTCGTCCGGGAGGCCGTCTGCCGCGACGGTCAGTTCGGTGTGCCCCCGCGCGACGCGGTCCGTCGCGAGCACGAGCGAGGCGTGTTCGAGCGGCCCGGTCCGGATGCTCTCACCGTGTGTCTCGACCACCGACTCGGCGACGGCGCCGAACTCGTCGTCCGGCGAGAACGCGTCCAGTGCCGCGAGCGTCGCGGTCGCCACGCCAACCGAGGAGGGGGTCGACTGGTCGCGCAGTTCCTGCGGGCGAGCGACCAGTTCGGCGCCGCTCGCTGGCGTGAAGTACAGCGTTCGCGCGTTCTCGTCGTAGAACTCCTCGACGACGACGCTCGCGAGGTCACGGGCGAACGCGAGGTGGTCGACGTCGCCGGTGACCCCGTACAGGTCGAGTGCGCCCCGCGCGAGGAACGCGTAGTCCTCGAGGTACCCCTCACCGGCCACGTCGCCGTCCTTGTAGCGCCGCGCGAGGCGGGTCCGGTCCTCGTCGTAGAGGTGTTCGCGGACGAAGCCGAGTGCGTCGGCCGCGGCGTCGGCGTAGCGGTCGTCCAGTGCCAGTCCACCCTCCGCGAGCGCGGAGATGGCGAGACCGTTCCAGCCAGCGAGAATCTTCTCGTCGCGGCGCGGACGCGGGCGCTCCGCGCGGGCAGAGAACAGCGCCTCGCGGGCGTCGGCCAGACGCTCCCGGACCTCGTCAGTCGACAGGTCGTACGCCTCGGCGAGCGTCTCGACGTCCGTCGCGAGCGTCAGGACCGTCGCTCCCTCGAAGTTACCGCCCGCGGTGACGCCGTAGCGGTCCTTGGCCAGTTCCGCGGTCGTCTCGTCGTCGACGGCCGCGTCGACGGTGTCGGGCGTCCAGACGTAGAAGGCGCCCTCTTCGTCGTCGGGCGCGTCGTCGCCCTCGTCCCCGTCGCTCGCCTCGCCGCCGACAAGCGACGCCGGCGGCGTGCTCTGGGCGTCGAGCGTACTGTACAGGCCGCCCTCGGGATGCTTGAGTTCGCGTTCGAGGAAGTCGAACGTCTCGCGGGCGACCGTGGCGTACCGCTCCCGGCCGGTCGCCGCGTGGGCCGCCAGGTAGACGCGGGGGAGTTCCGCGTTGTCGTACAGCATCTTCTCGAAGTGCGGGACGGTCCAGTCGCGGTCGGTGGCGTACCGGTGGAACCCGCCGCCGACCTGGTCGTACATGCCGCCGTTCGCCATCCCGTCGAGCGTCTCGGTGACGACCTCGAGGTACGCGTCGCGACCGGTCCGTTCGTGGGCTGCAAGCAGGACGTGAATCCGGGCTTCCTGGGGAAACTTGGGCCCGTTCCGACCGAAGCCGCCGTGGTCGCGGTCGGCCGCACGGAGGGCTGCGCTCGCGGCGTCGGTCAGAACGTCGTCGTCGGGCGCGGAGCGCTCGTCGGGGACGTCCTCCAGGTTCCCCCGGGCCGCACTCGTCCACTTGGCCGCCCGCCCTTCCATCTCCTCGCGTTCCTCGGGGTCCGCCCACGACTCCGCGATGTTGTCAAGCAAGTCGCCGAACCCCGGCGTGTTCCGGCGGGCCTCCGGCGGAAAGTACGTGCCGACGAAGAAGGGGTCGCCGTCGGGCGTGAGCCAGACCGACAGCGGCCACCCGCCGCGGCCGGTCACGAGCTGGCAGACGGTCTGGTAGACGGAGTCCAGGTCCGGGCGCTCCTCGCGGTCGACCTTGATCGGGACGAAGTTCTCGTTGAGCCGCTCGGCGATGGCCTCGTCCTCGAAGCTCTCCTCTTCCATGACGTGACACCAGTGACAGGCGGAGTAGCCGACCGAGAGGAAGATGGGGACGTCGTGTTCGCGGGCGGCCTCCAGGGCCTGTTCGTCCCACGGCTGCCAGTTCACAGGGTTGTCAGCGTGCTGTTCGAGGTACGGACTGGCCTCCTCGCCGAGGCGGTTGCGGTCCGTCGGAACTGTCATGTCCCGGGGTTGGGCGGGACGACGGAAATGCCCCCCGACTGGCCCGGACCCCGCCGAACGGCTCGACCGCTCACTCCTCGAGCGGACCGTCGTAACTCGCCCGGACCTGGACGAACCGGCCGTCCTGCGCGTAGACGACGTCGTTGCCATCGCCACCGAGCGTCTCCCGAAGCCGGTCCAGTTCCGGACTCGTCTCCGGCGGGTAGACGACCCCCGTCGTCGCGTTCGTGAACGTCTCACCGTCCAGCGACGCCGACTGTGCCAGCCCGGAGGCGGCGTCGAACGGCGCGAGGTCGAGGAGCTCCCCGCCCTCCTCGGGCGAGATGGTGCTGTCCTCGGTGTGGACGACCAGCGTGAAGTCACCGCGCGCACCGGCGCCGAACAGCCAGGCCACCTCCTCGTCGACGTCCTTCCACCGGTCGACGTCGCCGGCCCCCGTTTGCAGCAAGGTCCGGACCTCCTCCGGCGTGGATCCGAGCACCACGTACCCCGCGCCGTACGCGAAGTACGTGGCCGATTCGTCGTGGACGTACACGCCCGCGACGTCGGACTCGCTGAAGGCCTCCTGGTCGACCAGTTCGTCGAGTCGCGCGACGTCGAACGAGCCGAGGTAGACGGCGACGTTCCCGAGCAACAGTCCGGTCTCGGCGGGGACCTGCGACGGGTCCACGTCCCGGCTGACGACTGCGTCGCCGAGTACCGCCTCGCCGAGTCCGGACTCCTGGAGCTGGAACCACAGGGCCTGTGCGAGCTGCCCCACGACGAGCGGGTTCGCCATCGGGTCCTCGATGGCTGCCTTTGACTCGAAGTCCCCGCCGGTCAGGATTGCGTCGATGCTGTACTGCCAGAACCCGCCGCTCTCGGCGAACCCGGGCAGTGACTCGGGCGTCGGCACCCAGTCGGTCCACCCCGGTGCCTCGCCCATCTTGATCTCGCCCGTCGTCTCCTCGTCACCCGCCAGACCGTCGAGGCGACCGATCATCTCCTCGAACAGGGCCCCCAGGCGCTGGCGGTCGTACTCGTTGGCCCGCGGTTCGAACTCCGGATCCAACAGCTCCGGGAGGGTCCTGTCCGCGTAGGCCGCGAGCGCGTCTCTGGCGCCGGCGAAGTCGCCCTCGTCCATCCGCATCCGGACGTCCTCGAGGACGGCGCGCAGTCGCTCCCGGACGGCCTCGACGTCGTCCTGGAACACGTCCGACCTGTTGACGAAGACGGCGTCCCGGAGCGGGCGCGTGATCGGATTCTCGGTCAGCGTTCCGCTCGGCGCCTCGACGACCATCTCGACGGCGTCCTCGGGGAACTCGACGGCGAACGGCGTGTCCCCGAGCAGTCGCTCGTCCTCGACCTCGTGCCCGTACACTCCACCCCGGGCGGTAGCCTGCGTCTCGGCGACCGGCGTCCCGTCGGGGCCGAGCATCGCGACGGAGACGATGGCGTCGGCCGCCGCCAACCGTTCCTCGTCGGGACCGCGGACTCTCGCCTCGGTCGCGGTGAGGCCGCTCAGTGACGGCCCCTCGACACTCGCGGCGCCTGGCACGGCGCCGGAGCCCGACAGCGAAAGGTTCACCTGGTTGAGTCCGCCGAACACGACGTTGTTCGTCTGGAAGTTCCCCGACTCTCGCTTGAAGTTGCTCTCGACGACGTCCTCGGTGATCAGGCTGTCCGCCCAGACCGCGCGGCCGCTGTAGCTCATGTAACTCTCTAGCCGGCCGAGTCTGGACCCGTCGTTGTTCGGCCCGTAGCCCGATGTCAGGCCGGGGAAGTTCGAGATGCTCTGGATGTCGAACCCCCCGTTGTTCCACCGGACCCAGTTCGGAACGACGAACTCGCCGTCGGCCAGCGAGTACGCCCGCGAGACGACGCCCGGTGGGTCCGACGGCGTGTTGCCGTCGTTGTTCGACCCGAGGTGGCGAGCGTGGTCGAAGTCCCGATTCGCGGTGTTCGTGCCGTCGTCGTCGCGTTGCGCGAGCGGATTCGCCCCGTTCGAACTCGAGGAGGTCGGACTCTGGTAAGGGGACTGCTCGATGCGGTGACCGATCTCCTGGGCCACCGTCTCCGCGGCGCGAGCGCGCCCGTTGCGGTCGCCCTCGATGGCAGTCACCGCGAGGTCGTCGTTCCACGGCGCCAGGCCGCTCGGCCTGCCGTCGCGGTGGAACTGGTAGTAGCCGTTGGGTGGGACCAGTACCCAGACGTCGAACCCGTTCGAGCGGATCTGACTGCGCGCGTCGCTCTCCGAGATCCCGTGGGCCATCGTCGTACCGCTGTACGACCAGTTGTTGTTACCGGGCTTTGCGACCCGTTCGAGGCCGACTCGCGCGTTGCGGTAGTCCTTCGTCGTGTTGTTGGTCGCGTTGCCCAGGACGTCCTTGACGCCCTCTATGGCCGCGTCGTGGCGGTACGCCGCGATGCCCGCCGGATAGGTTCGCTTGAGGTACTCGAAGGCTGCCTCGACCGTGTCCTGGTAGCTCACCGGTTCTCCGTTCCCGTCGCCGTAGTTCGCCCCCCGTTCCGGGTCGACGATCGTGATGAACCCCACCCGCAACGTCTCGAACGAGGCTTTGTCGAACTCGCTGCCGGCGGACAGGGTCGTCGTGTCGTAGCGATGCCCGCTGGGGGCACGCGCCTCCAGTGTGATCGAATCGTCGCCGCTTTGCAGTTCGAACACCGGGAGGTCGTTGTCCGGATCGGAGTCCTGTCGGTTCCCGTCGAACAGGACGTCCGGGTCGACGTTGTCCGCGTCGAGGTCGTCGAGCGTCGACTGGCCGAGGACGGTCTGGAAGGTCGCAGGGCGGTCGCCCACCTCGAACGTGAACACGCCGTGGAGCGGGTGGGGGTACCCCGAGACCGCCGTGCCGCGCCAGGTGCTCGCGTCGAACGGGACCGCCGTGTTGCGGCCCTCGACCAGCGTCGGATCCGACTGTCCGAGGACGTCGCCCGCCCCGGTTTCCAGGCGAGTGTTCCGACAGATCTGGACCGCGTTGGCGTCGTCGATCGAGGCGTCGACCCAGTTGCTCGGCGTGTCCGGATCGAAGATGACGCGATCCACGGCCTCCTGGAACAGCGTGCTCACCGACTCGGAGTCGTCGAAGTGATCGTTCCCGCCGTCCTTGCTGAACGCGAAGGCGATCACGACCTCGTCACGGGTCGTGACCCGTCCCATGTACAGCGTTCCGCTCGTGGCGTCGATCCCCCGCCCAGAGCGACTACTGAGGTCCACCCGGTACCCCTCGAAGGTGCCGGACTCCCTGAGCAGCCGCTGGCCGGAGAGCTGTTCGATCCGCGAGTTGGTCGACAGCGAGAAGTCACCCAGGTCCGTTGCCAGCGCCATCGCGTCCCACCCCTCCTCTGGGAAGCCGAACGTGTCGGGCAGGGGCTCCGTCGCCAGTTCGTTGCGCTCCTCGCCCTCGACTTCTGCCAGTGGCGAGGCGACGACCCCGAACGGGATGGTCCGACCGTCGGAGGTCCCGAGCGGGTACGTCGTTATCCGCGTGTCGAGTTTGACGAGGTAACTCGTCCCCACCGAGTGCTTCTCGGGGTCGTAGTCCTCCTGGGAGAACAGTCCGGGCATATCCCGGCCCACCGTGAAGGAGTTATAGGTGTGCCCGTCGTCGACGTTCTCCGTCGGGTAGCCCAGTTCGATCTGGTCCTCGTCGTCCAGTCCGAGCGTCACCGAGTACGAACGTTCGACGAGCTCCTCGTTCGGGCGGCGGCGTTCGAGTTCCTCCTCGTCGGGCATCAGTGCGGCTGCGAGCATCCCCTTCTCGCCGAGGACGTCCACGAACAGCGCCGCCTTCACGACCTTCTCGTAGACGTCCGACAGCAGACCCTTCACGTCCTCGTCCATATCGGACGGCGGGGGGTCGATGTAGCCGGGCGGACGGGGCCACCCCGAGGCCATCCCCGTCATCACCAGGTCGCCGCCGACCATCGTCCGCCCGACGTGGAGCGTCATCATGAACTCCCCGGGGACGGCACCGCCGTCGAGATAGCCGTCGCCCTCGCCGCCGCCCGGCATCCCGGGCCCGGGTTCGGCACGCACCGCACCGACGAACGTCCGGACCTCGACCTCGCGCTGTTCTCCGCGGAGTTCGACCCGGACGGTGCCGTTACGTGGTGCCTCCTCGGGCCCGCCCTCGATCGGCACCGGATCGCCCAGCCACTCGACGGTCGGCCCGAGTCCGACCGCCGAGAGCAGGAGGTTCTCCTCCCGACGGGCGACCAGTTCCGAAAGGGGCACGTCGGCGAGTGCGTTCGCGCCGTCGGGCGCCGGCAGCGACAGGACGCCGGCCGAGAGCCGACGGAGCGCCGCCGCCGCCGACGGGTCCTCGGCGCCGGGGACGTCGTGGCCGTAGGTCATCGCGTGGCCCGTCAGCGACGCGTCCGCTGGCGCGTCGACGCCGGGAATCTCCGTCAGTTCCGTGTGGTACATCTCGGCGAAGGTGGACCGAACAAGGTCCTCTCGCTCGACGGCGAACTCCGGGTCGACGGCGTACGGGTTCGCGACCAGCGGGTTCTCGGTTCCGCCGTCGCCCGGTCCGGTCGTGGTCCCACCGGGGGTGCCGGTGGCGGTCCCCGCACCGCCACCCGTTCCGGTCCCGCCGTCGCTGGTCTCGTTTGCCTCGTCCGGCAGCTCGTCACACCCCGCCAGCGACGTCGCCAGTACCCCTGCCCCAGTGGCTCGCAGGAAGTCCCGTCTGCTCGGGCCCTCCGTGTCCGATCGGTCGGATGCCATAGGGACCCGTGAACCACAGTGGTCCTAAATCCCGGCACTAGCTGGATAGTGTCGTGACACTCGAGAGGCGGTGGAGAGCGGACGAAGGTCCACTCGAACGGCCACCGGTCGCGGCGACGGGCCGCCGCGTTTCGTCGCGGGACCAAGAGACGACAGACCTTTGTCGTGTGCTACCGTACACCACGATATGGCGGAGCAGTGCCGTCTGTGCGGCACGTCCGTCCGCGTGGCCACCGCCGCACACGTCATGCTGAACGCGCCCGAGGCCGGCGTCAGGGATTACTACGTCTGCTCGACCTGTTACGAGGACTCGGTGGACCCCCTGTTCTCGCGGGCGGTGGGGGAAGGCGGCGACGACCCCCCCGAGGACGCCGGGCCGTCCGAGGACCCCGAGAGCGACGTCGACGGGGGGCCCGACGGCGACGTCGCTGCCCCCGAGTAAGCACGTTCGTGTACACTCCTTGTCCGAACCAGCAACTTTTATCCACTAACGCGACGCCAGCCGGGGTATGGACGAGACGGTACTCCTGATCGGTGGCGGCGGTCGAGAACACGCCATCGCCCGCGCAGTGGCCGAGGACGCGACGCTGTACGCCTGTGCCGGCAACCGCAATCCCGGCATCGCCCGCCTGGCCGATGGGTTCGCGGCCATCGACGGCACCGACACCGACGCCGTCGTCGAGTACGCCGAGTCGGTCGGCGCGACGCTCGCCGTCGTCGGGCCGGAGAGTCCGCTCGCCGAGGGCGTCGTCGACGCCCTGGAGGAGGCGGGGGTCTACGCCTTCGGTCCACGGCAGGCAGAGGCACGTCTCGAGACGGACAAGTCGTTCCAGCGCGAGTTCATGGAGCGCGAGGGGATTCCGGGCTGTCCGGACTACGAAACGTTCGACGACAGCGCGGCCGCCGCGGCGTACGTCGAGAACTACGACGGCGACGTCGCCGTCAAACCGACCGGGCTGACCGGCGGCAAGGGCGTCCGGGTCACCGGCGACCAGGTGACGAAAGCCGAGGCCGTCGACTACGTCCGGAACTCCGAGTACGACGAGTGGGTCGTCGAGGAACGCCTCGTCGGCGAGGAGTTCACCGTCCAGGCGTTCGTCGCGAACGGCGACGTCCGCCTGAGCCCCGCCGTCCAGGACCAAAGCGGGCCTA
>CAZIVN010000079.1:0-9577 GCA_964542685.1 uncultured Halobacteriales archaeon | reverse complement strand
GACCTGTGCCCCCCGGAGCGGCCGGGCGACGCGGAGCGCCCAGGACTCGCTGTGCTCGACCGCGTAGGACTTGGGCGCACTCTCGCCGAACAGCAACACGATCGAGGTGACGCCGAACGTCGCCACGAGCACGGACTCCCCTGGCGAGAGGTACAGGCCCAGGAGTCCGGTCGTGATGGCCGACATCCCGATGTTTGCGACGTTGTTCCCGACGAGGATGGTCACCAGCAGTCGTCGCGGTTCGGCTTTCAGTTTCGACAGCGTCTCCGCACCGGTCGTACCCTCCTCGACGAGCGCACCGATCCGGTGGTCACCGAGCGAGAAGATGGCGATCTCGGCCGACGCGAAGAACGCAGACAGCAGGATCAGCACCGCCACGGCGGCCACGCCGAGGACGGTGACGGTTCCCTGGGAGGGTTCGAGCACCGCAATCTGGCTGGCGACTGTCCACAGGGATCGAGGCAGGAGCATGGTCCACCGTTGGAGGTGTGGGACCAAAGGTCCGGGTCACTCGGCGGCGGTCGACCGCAATCCCTCCGGCGCGGACGCCGGGTGCCCGCACCACATCGCTACTCGGCGTCGCAGTAGACGCCGCCCCCGTCGCAGGTGATCCGGACCTCGTAGCGCCGAATCTCGTCGGGGTCGTCGAGGCCCTCGGGCGAGACCACCACCACCCCCGCCGTGCCCGGCGCGACGCGGTTCTCCTCGGGGGACGCGAAACTCCAGACCGTCGCCCCGTCGCCGGACCGTCGGTCGCCGTCCTCGTCGACCGTCACGACCTCGTAGTCGTACGAAAGGAGGTCCGTCACAGCGTCGCCGTCGTTTCGCACCGTGAGTCTGACGTGGAACCCCGGCGCCTCGACGGCCTCCGACCCGTACGTACCGGCGCCGTGGTCGTGGTCGACGACTTTCAGGCCCGCGACCCCGTTCTCGACGACCTCGCCACCGACGGCCGCCCCCCAGAAGCCCGGCTCGGGGACGGCGACGGTCCGGCAGTCGCCTCCCGGAGGCTGTACGGCCGGGACCTCCGCGGCCCAGTCCTCGAACCGGAACACCGCCGAGTCGGTTTCGAGCCCGTAGAGGTAGTTCGTCTCGGGCCCGACGTAGAACCGTGGGGCCGGGAGTTCCCCCTCCACCTCGGCGTCCCCCTCGTACTCGACCTCTAGTTCGTAGGCGAGGACTTGCCGGTCCGCGACGGTCTCGGTCCCGACGAACGTCAGGTCCGGCGACGTCACCGACTCGACGTCCGCCAGGCGGTCCGAGTCGAGGTCCGACTCGTCGAGACTCACGTCCGGGTACCGGAGACACCCGTCGCCGGTGACCTCGTACCGGTCGCCGTCGACGACGACCGTCTCCGTCTCGGCGGCGTCGCTCTCGAACGTGAGGCGGTAGTCCAGCCCCGTCGCACGGCCCGAGACTCGCGTCGCACCGGCCTCGGCAGTATCGCCGGAGTCGGAGCGAATCTCGCCGGTCAGCCGGAACGACCCCTCGAAGGTGATCGCGTCGGCGAAGGGAACCGTGTCGCCGGGTTCGAGGCCCCCCTCGACCGTCGGGTCCGGCGTCGGCGTCGTCGTTCCCTCACCCGGCCCGTCGTCCGGGGACTCCGGGGCCGTCGTCGACGACTCTTCGGTGGGGAGGGAGTCACACCCGGCGAGTGCAGCGATCAGCGGCGGCAGGGGGAGTCCCTTCAGGAACGGTCGTCGTCCCCGGGACCCGTCGACGGCGGAGGTGGGCCGATCCTCCCCGCTCTCAGTACCTCGTGTCCTCTCGGTGCCGCCCGTCTGTCGGTCCGGGCGCTCTCCGGCCGACGTCTCCGTCTTGCCGTCTCGCTTTGTGGAGTCTGTCATGCTCGGTCGGGGCTCCCCTCGGGGTCGCCGTTCGGTGTCGAAGTTCGGTCTGTCAGCCGATCAACACTGTCGGTTCGCCGCCCACGATGGTGTTCGGGGCCGTCGCCTCCTGGATGGGATCGCCGACCCTCGCGGCCGGCAACCCCTCGATCAGTACCGTCGTGCTCCCCATCGAGACGATGCCACCCCCGTGGGGCACCGGGCCCGTACTGAGCGGGCAGGTGAAGGTGTCACCGACCCGCCAGGCGGGCATCCCGCCGACGATGACGGTCGAACTCCCGGGGCCGGGAGCGAGTGGCACTCCGTGTGCGGTCTGATCGCCGAGTCGTGCTGCTGGTGGCATGGTCAGTTGAGTTGAATGATCGCACCTTTGAGTTGCAGGGGACCGGCCGACTCCAGTTTCCCGAGACCGCTGGTCTCGATCTGCAACTGGCCGCTACTCGTGATCGACACCGTCGTGTTCGAGTCGACCGAGACCTCCCGGGTCGCCTCGATGTCGACTGCGTTCTCGGCGTCGAGTTCGATGGTGCTCGCTTCGAGTCTGATCGTGTCCGTGGCGGACAGCGATATCTCGCCGCTGGTTGCGTCCAGTTCGACGGCGTTCCCGGCGGAGTCCTCGATGGTAATCGACTCCGAGCCAGTCTCGTCGTCGAGCGTGATTTCGTGGCCGCCGGCCGTCTCGAGCGTGACGGCGGCCGCTCCGTCGTCGGCGTCGTCGTCGAACTCGATCCGGTGGCCGCTGCGGGTCTCGATGGCCTTGACGTCGTTGTCCCCGCCGTTGTCCTCCGGCGGCGGGCGGGAGGGCGTCCAGAGCGATCCGACGACGTACGGCGACTGGAGGTCGCCGTCCTCGAAGGCGACCAGCACCTCGTCGTCTTTCTCCGGGAGGAAGTACGTCCCGTACCGGTCGCCGGTCATCTCTGTGGCGACCCGCGCCCAGAACGCCTCGTCCGTCTCCGCCCACGGGTACGCGACGCGCACCCGCCCGAGCGACTCCGGATCCTCGTTGTCCCTGACGATGGCTGGTCTGACGCCCCGGACCGTCTCCCCGTCGTCTCTCGTGCTCATGTTTGGTGTCCCGTCGGTCGGTAATCCGAGCCGTCCCTACATCATCCGGGCCGCATGACATAATAGTGACGCTCGGTAGCGTGTGACGGGGGTCTCGACCGACACGGACACCGCGACGACTGGCACTCTCCGTGTTCGCCCGGCGGCCGGATCAGACAGTATATTCCGGCCGGGGCCCTACCGTTCGGGTATGGTCGAGACGATCACCGCCTCGGAACTCCGGGACCGCATCGACGGGGACGCCTCGTTCGCACTGCTCGATACACGCCCCGAGGAGAGCTACGAGGCCTGGCACGTCGCGGGAGCGATCCAGTATACGTACAAACCCGACTTCGAGTTCGACGTCGACGAGTTCCGGACCAGCACCGGCCTGGACCCCGGCTACGACGTCGTCGCGATCTGTGCGAAGGGCGTCTCCTCGTACGACATCGCGCGACGACTCGACGACGCGGGCTACGACGACGTCACCGTCGTCGAGGACGGGATGGAGGGCTGGAGCGAAGTGTACGACGTCGTCGAGATACCGACCGAGAGCGGCGTCGAGATCGTCCAGTTCCAGCGCCGAGCGAAGGGCTGTCTGAGCTACCTGATCGCGGACCCGGCGACGGAGACGGCGGCCGTCGTCGATCCGACCCGCCACACCGACCGGTACGCCGCCCTCGCCTCCGACCGGGGCTACTCCATCGAATACGTTCTCGACACGCACGTCCACGCGGACCACGTCTCGGGTGGGCGCGAGCTGGCCGACTACGTCGGAGCGACGTACTGCCTCGGCGCCGACGCCGTCGACCGCGGCGTCGCCTACGACTACCGCACCCTGAAGCGCAACGAGGTCCTCGGCCTCGGCGACGTCGACGTCAAGGCCGTCCCGACGCCCGGCCACACGTCCGAAATCGTGAGTTACCTCGTCGACGACGAGGCGGTCCTGACCGGGGACACCCTGTTCGTCGACTCCGTGGGCCGCACCGAACTCCAGTTCGGCGCCGGCGACGCCGCCACCGGCGCACAACTCCTCTACGAGTCGCTCCACCGGACGCTGCTGGCCGAACCCGACTCCGTCACCGTCCTCCCCGGGCACTTCGCCGTCGCCGCGGACGGAACGACGGACGTGACCCCCGGCGAACCGGTCGCCGCGACGGTCGGCAGCGTGCGGACCGACCTCGATCTGTTGACCGCGGACCGCGAGACCTTCGTTCGTCGCCTCACCGAGTCGCTGTCCGAGAAGCCGCCCAACTACGAGACGATCATCGAGGTCAACGCCGGGCGCGAGGCCCCCGGCGACGAGGAGACGGCGACGGAACTGGAACTCGGGCCGAACAACTGCGCGGCGACCGGCGACTGATACAGTTTAGGTTCATCTACTACCGGTGGGTGCAGTGCCCGTACTGGTGCCCACCAGTACAGTGAAACTAATCCCCAAGAGTAGTCGCTGGGTTTCGAGTCGCGACGC
This sequence comes from uncultured Halobacteriales archaeon, assembly GCA_964542685.1. Taxonomy (GTDB): domain Archaea; phylum Halobacteriota; class Halobacteria; order Halobacteriales; family Natrialbaceae; genus CAZIVN01. Next base: position 5,212 of record CAZIVN010000079.1, on the reverse strand, counting down.
TCACCGCGGAGCAGGGTGGAGGAGCCGACGAAAGCCAGGGCTGGGATTCGAACCCAGGGAGTCTCGATTACAAGTCGAGTGCTTGCACCGCCCAAGCTCCCCTGGCACGGGCGGGTGATTACGCGTCGTCCTTTGAGTGGTTGTCGCTTTCGGGTTGGTCGAGCGGTTTCGCGAGTTCGATCCGGTGGGGGTCGTAGCCCAGGCGGCGGTACAGTCGGCGCGCGGCCTCGTTGTCCGCCATCACCTCCAGGGCCACCTCGTCGTGACCCTCGGCCGCCAGTTCGCGGTGGGCGGTCTGGAACAGTTCGGTCCCGATTCCTTCGCCGCGTCGCTCGGGGACGACGTAGCCGTAGGTCAGAATCGCACGCACCCCGTCGGTGGCGAGGCCGTCGTCGTCCGTGCGGTGGCTCAGGAACCCCAGGAGCCGGTCGTCCTCGCGGACGACGTGGACGCGGTCGGCCACGAGCGCGTGGGCGAGGTGTTCGCGGATGGCCTCCCGGTTCTCGTCCGGACGGACCCGCGCCCCGTACTCTCGCATCTCTCGGGTCAGGGCGACCCACATCTCGACGATCCGATCGAGGTCGCCGACGCCGCCACGGTCAATTCGCATCCGCCCCACGCTCCGGAGCCGTTACCACCGGCGCCGACTCCAGTGCGGCCACGGCGGGCAGGGGGTCGTCGGTCAGTGCCGCGAGGGCCGCGCCGCCGCCGGTACTGACGTGCGTGAACCCCTCCACGCCCAGGTCACGCAACGCCGCGGCGGTGTCGCCCCCGCCGACGATGCTCGTCTGGACCTCCGTCGCGGCCTCGTACAGCGCCCGCGTGCCGTACTCGAAGGTTTCGTCCTCGAACACGCCGGCGGGTCCGTTACAGATGACGGTCTCCGCGGTGTCGAGGAGGGCCCGGTAGTGTTCGACGGTCTCGTGGCCGACGTCCATCGCGGCCTCGTCGCGTGCGGGCGGCAGGAGGTTGATGCCGACCTCGGTCCGTTCGCCGTCGCGTTCGACGGCGACGTCCAGCGGGAAGTGGATTGCGTCGCCGTGTGCGTCGAGCAGGTCGGCCGCGCGGTCGATCTGATCCGTGTAGCCCTGTTCGTCGAGGAAGGTCCGGCTCCCCTCGCCGATGTCCACGCCGTCGGCCAGGAGGAACACGTTCCCGACGACGCCCGCGGTCAGTACCTCGTCTGCCAGTCCACGCCCGAGCACGTTCCAGGCCACATCGATGGAGTCCTCGACCTTCGCGCCGCCGAGGACGTACACCCGCGGCGAGTCGGTCGATTCGACGGTGCCCAGGACGTCCAGTTCCCGCTCCATCACCCGCCCGGCGAAACTGGGGAGGTGGCGCGTGAACCCGACGAGCGACGGCTGCGAGCGGTGGGCGGCGGCGAAGGCGTCGTTGACGAACAGGTCGAGTGCGGGCTCGAGTTCGGTGATAAGGTGGGTTTCCGCGGCGGCGTCCGGGTCGAAATGCATGTACTCCTCGCTGTAGAAGCGGGTGTTCTCCAGGAGGACGGCCTCGCCCGGCGAGCAGTCCCGGATAGCCGCCCGGGCCGGCTCGCCGTAGTTCACGTCGACGTGCTCGACGGGGGCGTCGAGCAGTTCCGCGAACCGTTCGGCGTGCGGTGAAAGCGAGGCGAACTCCTCACCGCCGGGGCGGCCCTGGTGGGCCAGGAGGACGACCCGTGCGCCCCGGTCCAGCAACTCCGCGATGGTGTCGACGTGTGCTCGCAGGCGCGCGTCGTCGGCCAACCTCCCGTCCGACGTCAGTGGGCTGTTGACGTCGACGCGGACCCCTGCCGTCCGTCCGTCGACCGCCACATCGTCGAGGGTCCGTACCATATTCGTAGGTTCACCGGTCGTCACGAAAGCCTTGCGGGACGACTCGAACGGCGCTGCACGGCGCCACACAGGGGTCGACCTGTCCCGGCCGGTCGGAATCGCCCCAGGCGAAGAGTTTACGGTCTGGCCGCCGAAGGACGCATCATCACCATGGGTGTGAGTGAATGGGACGCACGCGGACGAGACGGAGTGCAATACGTGACCGCGAATCCGCTGAAGTTCGTCCTCGGAGTCGTTCTCATCCTGCTCGTACTGGACCTGGGACGACAGCTAGCGACGGGGTCACTGACCATCCGACGGTTCATCATCACCCTGAAAGAGGGGCTCATGCAGGGGCTGGTCATCGGCCTCGCCGGAATCGGACTGTCGATGACATACAGCATCCTCAACTTCGCGAACTTCGCACACGGCGACTACATCACGAGTGGGGCCTTCTCCGGGTACGCGGCGGCCTACATGGTCGCCGGCGGGTTCGGCCTCGCGGAACACGACATCGGCGCCCTGATCCTGCTCCAGAAGGGTCTCGGGACGAACCTCGGAATCGGCATCTGGACGACCCCCGCAGCGGTGATCTTCGGGCTCCTTATCGCGGGCCTGTCGACGATGGCACTCGCCCTGTTGGTCGACCGGTACGCGTTCAAACCGATCCGTGACCGTGGAGGGATCACACTGCTCATCACGAGCATCGGCGTGGCACTCACTATCCGGTACGGGATCCGGTTCGTGTGGAACCCCCAGAAGCGCGGCCCGACGGTCGAGCAACCGTCCTTCGAGTTCGGCGTCCCTGGCGGGGCCGTCGAAATCGGCGCTCACGAAGTCACCATCTTCATCGTCTCTATCGCGCTGATGCTGGGCATCCACCTGCTGTTGCAGACGACGAAACTCGGGAAGGCGATGCGGGCCATGTCCGACAACGAGGACCTGGCACGCGTGACCGGCATCCCGACCGAACAGATCGTCCGGTACACGTGGATCATCGGCGGCGGGCTCACCGGCTCGGCCGGCTTCCTGTTCGTCCTCTGGCGCGGGACCTTCGGCTACTTCGACGGCTGGTTGCTCCTCCTGCTGATCTTCGCCGCGGTGATCCTCGGCGGGATCGGCTCCATCTACGGCGCCATCGTCGGCGGCCTCGTGATCGGCCTGGTCAACAACCTCTCCATCGTGTGGCTCCCCGGCGGGTTCACTCGCGCTTCGGCGTTCGCCGTGATGATCCTCATCCTGGTCCTGAAACCGGAGGGCATCTTCAGCGGGAGGTCGACAGCATGAGCGCGGACGACGACGCTCCCGAGGTCGACGACGCCTCGGGAGACGGGACGCCCGACAGCGACGCCCCAACCCCAGGCGACGAGCCGGTCGACTGGATCCGGCAGGCGTTGGACAACGACACGGCGAGGGTAATCGGCCTCATCGCAGGTATCTACGTCGTTTACATCATGCTGGGGTTCTTCGCCGGGTTCGAGCCACGGGGGCAGGTGAACTCCATCGGCACACTGACCCGGTACATCGCGCTGTTCGGACTGCTGGCGCTGGCGCTCAACCTCCACTGGGGGTACACCGGACTGTTCAACATCGGCGTCATCGGGTTCATGGCGATCGGCATCTACACCGTGGCCATCGTCTCGAAGCCCGCGGCGACGACGGCGAGTGGGATCGGCGGCTTCGGGTTCCCGCTGTGGGTCGGCGTCATCGCCGGGATGCTCATGGCGGCGCTGTTCGGGCTCGTGGTCGCGCTCCCGGCGCTCCGTCTCCGGGCCGACTACCTCGCCATCGTCACGATCGCCTTCAGCGAGATCATGCGCTTTACGTTCCTCTCGGGTACCTTCCAGACCTTTACCCTGCCGGGCATCCTCCCGTTCAGTGACACGATTCCGTGGGGATCGTTCCTTCCGACGCGGCAGGTGGGTCTCGGCGGTGGGCGGGGAATCATCATGCCGTTCGACCCGCTGGACTACCTGTTCGGACTGTTCAGTTTGCGCGGCGCCTACAACAACGACTTCATCCCGCTGTTCGAGGGGATCCTCGGGAACAACCCCGAACCGCTCGTCGACAACTTGGTGTACAGCGCTCTGTTGCTGGTGTTCGTCGTACTCTACTACACGATGATGCGACGCCTCGGTAACTCGCCGTTCGGCCGCGTGCTCAAGGCCATCCGCGAGGACGAGGACGCGACCCAGTCGCTGGGGAAGAACACGAACGAGTTCAAGATCAAGTCGTTCATGCTCGGCTGTGCGCTGATGGGGCTGGGCGGCATCCTCTGGTACATCCAGGCTGGATCGATCACGCCCAACACGTTCCGCCCGCGCCTGACCTTCTTCATCTGGATCGCCCTGATCATCGGGGGCGCCGGGTCGAACACGGGCAGCGTCATGGGCGGCGCGGTGTTCGCCGCCGTCCTGTTCCAGGGGCCCCGGTTCATCAAGAACGTCATCGAGAACCAGATCGAGTTGGAGGTCGCGAGCAGTTTCGGCGCGGCCGCCAGACCGATCTCGCGCTCGTTCGACCCCATCCCGCTGCTCCAGTACATCGTCGCGAACCTGACCAGGTTGCAACTGGTGTTGATGGGGGTGGCGTTGATCTGGCTGATGCACAACCGGCCCGACGGGATGCTGGGGCACCGCAAGGAGGAGGCCGCAGCAGTCCCACTCGCCCGGCCCAGCAAGCGATCCGAAGGCGGACCAGCCGCGGCCGACGGCGGCGTTCCGACGGACGGAGGTGACGACGATGAGTGAACCCGAGTCCGTCGAGCAGACCGAGACCGAGGCCGACGACGAGGGCGACCTGGCCGGCGACATGGAGAGTCCGGACCTCGAGGAGGTCCCCCTCCGGGTGGAGAACCTCCGGAAGGAGTTCGGCGGCCTCGTCGCCGTCGACGACACGTCGTTCGAGGTGGAGGCCGGCTCACTCACCGGACTCATCGGGCCGAACGGCGCCGGCAAGTCCACGACGTTCAACTGCATCACGGGTGTTCACGACCCCACCGACGGCCGCGTGGAGTTCAACGGCGAGGAAATCACCGGGATGGAGCCCCACGTGGTCGCCAACAGGGGTCTCGTTCGTACGTTCCAGATCGCTCGCGAACTCGAGGAGATGACCGTCATCGAGAACATGATGCTGGCGCCGAAAGGACAGCGCGGCGAGAGTCTCTGGCGGTCGCTGATGCCGTTTACCCGCGACGACGTCGTGAATCAGGAGGGGGAGATGCTCGAACGCTGCTGGGAGATTCTGGAGTTCTTCGAGATCGATCACCTCGCGCGGGAGTACGCGGGCAATCTGTCGGGTGGCCAGCGGAAACTGCTGGAACTGGCCCGGGCGCTGTTGACCGACCCGGACATGCTCCTGCTGGACGAACCGTTCGCGGGGGTCAACCCCTCGCT
>CAZIVN010000078.1:0-9585 GCA_964542685.1 uncultured Halobacteriales archaeon | reverse complement strand
CCGAGCGACAGGTGATCCGCGACGCGACCAGGGAGATCGACCGCCGGTTCGACGGCGCACCCGAGTAAGGACTGTTTCGATTCGCTGGTTCGGGAGAGTAGTGCAGAACGACAGCAAGAACGGCTGGAAGCCCCCTCGTGCTCGGGGTTCCGGGGCTCGTTGCGCTCCTCGCTCACTGCGTTCGCTGTCTCCGAAAATCAAAGATTTTCGGGATCACGAGAGAGATGCTCTCTCGGACGACGGTGCTTTCGTCGCCCGGGAACCGCCGACCACTCGGCCCCTTCCAGTCCCACCCAGCAGTGGACCGTTCGGGCTGTAGCCGCTCGGCAGGTGGCCCCTGGTCGCCGATTGGAAACCCTTTAGTCCGTGCCTGTCGGACGATACGTCGGGAACGGCACAGCCGCAAGTCCGACGCGCCGGCCTCGCCGGCTTGGGATTGCGGTAGTGCACCCGGCAGCGACTGCCGGACCGAGCTATCTCTGCGGACTGTGCGTTCCTACCCTCGAACGATGGCACGAATGCACACACGACGCCGTGGTGCGTCCGGTTCGGACAAGCCCACGGCAGACGAACCGCCGGAGTGGAGCGACGTCGACCCCGAGGACATCGAAGATCGGGTCGTCGAACTGGCAGAGCAGGGGCACGACCCGAGTCAGATCGGGATGAAACTGCGCGACGAGGGCGTCACCGGGACGCCCATCCCCGACGTGAGGGCCGCGACGGGCAAGAAGGTCACCGAGATTCTCGACGAGCACGACGCGTCGCCGGAACTGCCCGAGGACCTTCGAAACCTCATCGAGCGCGCGGTGCGCCTGCGGGACCACATGGAAGCGAACCCCCAGGACCACCAGAACAAGCGCGCCCTGCAAAACGCCGAGTCGAAGGTGCGCCGCCTGGTGTCGTACTACCGGGGCGACGAACTCGACGAGGACTTCGAGTACGACTACGAGACTGCAAGGGAACTCCTCGAATAGATGTCGACCACGGGGCAGTCCGGAGACGTCGCCGACGCGGTCGCGGCCCTCGCGACCGACCTCGCCAGCGCGGGCTTCGTCCGCGTGTTGACGCGAGCGACGGGCGACGGCCTCGCGGCCGCCGGCGTCCTCGGACGTGCCCTGTCGAGCCTCGGCACGCCCTACCAGGTCGGCGTGGCGCCGACGACCGCCGACAGGCGGCGTCGGGCAGACGGCCCGACCGCCGAGGAGACCGACCCGACGACCGTTCTGATCGGGGCGACGCCGGGCGTCGACGCCCGCGTGCTCCCGACGACGGACGGTCCGGCGAGCGTCGTCGCGGCGGCAGTCGTCGACGAACTCGGCGTGACCCCGGACGCGACGCTCGCCCGAGCAGGTGCGGTGGCTGCGGGCGTGCCCCCCGAGACGACGTCGATGCCCGGCAGTGACGGCGTCGAGCGACGCCCCGGACTCGCGGTGCCGACGACGGACCCGGCCGACGGACTGGCTCACTCGACGCTGGTCCACGCGCCGTTCTCCGGCGACCCGACGGCCTCGGGGCAGGTCCTCGGGGCCCTGGACCTGCCGGAGGCACTCGACGAGAACGCCCGACGACGACTCGCGAGTGCCGTCGCCATCAGAGCGTCCGAGACGGACGACGGCGTCGGACCGGGAGGCGTCGAGCGATTGTTGCGACCGGTTCCGACGCCCGCGGCACCCTTCGAGACGCTCGGCGGGTTCGGGGACGTGCTCACGGCCACCGCGTCGGTCGAACCGGGCGTCGGCGTCGCCCTGGCACTCGGCCACGACGTCCGGGACGCGGCCCTGTCCGCCTGGCGGGAACACGGGCGGGCAGTCCACGCGACGCTCGCGGACGCACGGACGAGCCGGTACGACGGCGTGTTCGTCACCCAGGCGGCCGGGTCGCCGCCGGTTCGGGCCACGGCGGCGCTGTCGCTGTCGACCCAGTCACCGGAACCGACCGCGCTGGTGCTCGGCGACGGCGAGGCAGCCGTGGCCGCGACGGAGGCCGTCGACGTCCGCGACCCGCTGCGCGCAGCAGCGCGGGCGGTCGACGCCGAGGCGGACCCGACGCCGTCGGGCGGCTACCTGTCGTACGACGGCGAGACGGACGTGACGCAACTGCTGGCCGCGTTCCGGGAGGCACTATGAGACGAGCACGGATCACGACGACCCACGAGGCGCCCGAGACGGTCGCTGCCGCAGTGACGCCGGACAACACCGACGAGATGGAGACGACCGTCGAGGACGGAGCGGTGCTGACCCGAATCGAGCGCCCGACGACGAGTGGGCTCGCATCGACCGTCGACGACTACGTGGTCAACCTGACCGTCGCCGAGGAGACGACGACGCTGGTAGCGGAACAGCACGACGAACGAGCGGACAGAGACACACACGACACATGAGCGAACGAAGCGTTTCACGACAGAAGGATCGCAAGCGGTGGTACACCGTGATCGCGCCCGAGCAGTTCGACCGGGCCGAACTCGGCGAGACCCCCGCGGACGAACCGGAGAAGGTACTGGACCGGACCGTCGAGACGACGCTCGGCGACATCCGCAACGACGCCAGCGAGAACAACACCAAGCTGACGTTCAAGATCACCGACGTCGGCAGCGACGCGGCGTACACCGAGTTCGTCAAGCACGAACTCACCCGCGACTACCTGCGGAGCCTGGTGCGACGCGGCGCCTCGAAGATCGAGGCCTACGTCACGGTCCTGACGACCGACGACTACCGCGTCCAGATACAGCCGGTGGCCTTCACGACCAAGAAGGCCGACGAGAGCCAGGAGAAGGCGATCCGTCGCGTCCTCATCGACATGGTCGAGGAGGCCGCCGCGGAACGGACCTACGAGGAACTGATCGACTCGGTCATCGAGGGCCGTCTCTCCTCTGCCATCTACGGCGAGGCGAAGACTATCTACCCGCTGCGCCGCGTCGAAGTCCAGAAGGCCACTATGGAGGCGCGACCGGAGGAGGTCGCCGCCGAGGAGGAGGCCGCCGCCGACGTCTCCGAGGACTGATCGAAACTCCCTCTTCGGTCAGAACCGGACGCCCAGCGACGCGAGCGCGCAACGGTGGGCCGCCGCCCGCGCCTCGGTCGCCGACGCGTCGAGTGACGCCGTCTCGACGCCGAAGTGTTTCACCAGCCTGAGTCGTGCGTCGACCCGGAACGGATCAGGCACTGGCGGAACGTCGTTGGTCGCGTCGTAGCCGGTCCGGAACCGCGTTGCGAGTCGCTCCCGGTCTGGGTCGTCCAGCCGCGGCCACTCCGTCAGGAGCGTCTCCGCGTGAGCGAGTTCGTACGCCGGCGGCGCGGCGGCCGCGCCGGACCAGTCGAGGACGGCCCGTGTGACCGGCGACCGGTCCGGGTCGACCACGAGGTTCGCTGGGCGATAGTCCATGTGGACCAGTGCCGGCCCGGACGTATCGGCCCCGAACGCGTCCCCGTCGAGGGCCTGTGCGTACTCCCTGATCGGGTCTCGCAGGTCCGCGAACCGGTCGTCGACCGACGCGGCCTTGCCCGCCAGGACGCGACGGAACAGTGGGAGCCAGTCGTCGTGGCCCTCCGGGACGCTCGGGCCCTCGTCTTCGCAGACGACCGGGCCGAACCGGTCGAACGTCGTGACCGCGTGGAGTTCCCCCAGGTGACGACCGCCCGCCTCGCAGACGTCCGCGAGTAGGTCGACCGGGAGCGACGTGGGCCTGTCCGAGAACGTCCGCCCGGGAACCCGCTCGTACAGACAGTACGGGTGGTCCAGACGGTCGTCGCCGGTCCTCAGTACCGTCGGCACCGGGACGTCGGTTCGGCTCCCGACGAAGTCGACGACCCCCGGTTCTGCTCGCACGCGGTCCGGCGTTGCCGTGCCGACCTTGAGGACGGCCTCGCGGTCCGCGAGCGTGACTTCGTACACCGCGTTCTTCCCGGCGTCGAGTGGCGTCACCTCCTGAACGGTCCCGTCGACGAGGTCCTGGACCGTCGTCTTGACGGCGCGTTCGGACGGCTCTGACACGGTCGACAGGTCCACGGCGGGGCTGATAAATCCCCTCGTCGGTCCGGACCGGTGGCGGTCGGACTGATACGGTTTCGGGTCAGTCCTCGCCGACAGTCGGCAGTCGGATCGCGATGGCCCCTCCATCCGAGTCCGGGTCGAGTCGTTCGAGTTGGCCGCCGTAGCGGTCCGCGACCCACTTCACCAGCCAGAGCCCCAGGCCGCTCGTGTGTTGCAACTGTGTTATCTCGCGGTTCCCGGTGACGACGTCCCACTCCGCGTCGGGCAGTCCCGGGCCGTCGTCTCGCACGACGATCCGGAGGTCCCTCGCGACCTCCGTGACCGAGACGTCGACGCTCGGGGCCGCACCCGCGTGGGTGACGGCGTTGTCGACGAGTTCGCCCACTGCGGTCGCGAGGAACTCGCTGGCGCGAACCGTCGCGTCCGCGTCGGCGGTGACGGTCACGTCCTCGTCGGGGAACTGCCGTGCGAGCAACTGGTCGAGCGAGTCCGCGAGGTCGGTCGCTTCGACGGCGTCCCGACGCGAGCCGTCTGCGTCGAGCACCTGCCGGATCGTCTGGGCGGTGTCACTCGTGTCGATCAGGGACCGACTGGCCTCGCGAATCTCCGTTCCGGCACGGCGTATCTCCGGGTCGTCGCTGTCCACGAGACGCTCGGCGTAGCCCTGGATGACCGTCGTCTCGGTGCGCAGGTTGTGCCGGAGGAGCCGCTGGAGCACCGACAGGTGGGTCCCCCGACGCTCCAGTTCCGTGACGTCCGTGAGGATGAGGAACGCCCGCTGGGCGTCGTCACCCTCGTAGGGGACGGTCTTCAGGAGGTAGTACCGTCGCCCGTCGTCGGTCCGGGTCTCGACGCTCCGCTCGACGCTCGTTCCCGGTACCTCGACGCCCGACAGTGCGTCGGCGAGTCCCGAGGGAAGTTGCTCGCGAACGCTCGACAGCGGTACGTCCTCGACGGCGTCCTCGCTGCAGCCACAGAGCCGTGCGAAGGAGGGGTTCATCCCACTGAGCGTCGCCTCGCCGTCGTACTCGACGTCCGCGACCGGGTCGTCGAGCGTCTCGAACAGTTCTCGGAAGCGCCGCCGCTGTCGGCTCGCCTCACGCTTCGCGGACCGTAGTTCCCTGATGTCCCGCACCGTGCCGACGACGCCGGCGTCTTCGTCGTCTCCGATGGGTGCGATGGACACGCGACTCGGAATCGGAGTCCCGTCGCGGGTCCGCAACACCGTCTCGTAGGCCGTCGTCTTCGGGTCGCCGACGATGTCAGCGATGACCGATTCGTCGGGGAATACCTCCGACACCGGAAGGCCCGTCAGCGACTCCCTGTCGTGGTTCAGGTACTCCGCGAGCGGGCCGGTCACCAGTGCGAGATGGCCGTCGCCGTCGGTCGTGAACAGCAGTTCCTTCGCGGTCTCGACGATTGCCTCGTATCGCTGTAGTTCCTCGCCGCGCTCGACGCGCTGGAACACCGATCCGGCGGTCGTCGCGAGCAGTTCCAGGAAGCGCAACTCGTCGTCGTCGAACCCGCCCGTTCTGGGACTGGTGCTGAGCGTCCGTCGATCTCCGATGGGAACGAACGCACCGGCGTCGACGCTCCCGCGGTCCCGGTCGTCGTACCCGTGCAGGTCGTCGACGACGAGCGTCCGGTCCTCGGCGAACGCGGTCCCCGCCGGTCCCTCGCCGGGGTCGTACGTCGGCCGGTCCGGCATCTCGGACCTGGCGGCCTCCGAGAGCCCGACCGGGACCAGGGCGTCCGCCTCCGGGTCGTACTCGCGAACGACGACGAGATCCATGCTCAGGACCTCGACTGCGGCGTCGACGACCATCTCCGTGACCTCTTCGGTCGTCGACGCGCCGACCATCTCCTGGGTCGCCTCCAGGAGGCCACTCAGGATGTCCTCTCGGCGCTGCTGGCGGCTCACGTCGCGCAGCGTCCCGACGGTCCCAGTCAGGTCCCCCTCCTCGTCGGCCGGACGCAACGTCATCCGGTCCGTACAGGGGACGTGGTCGCCGTCTTTCGTGATCAGTTCGACGTCGAGTTTTGCGATGTTGAACGCGTCCGCCGTCCCGCTCTCGCGGAGCAGGTCGCGCAACGCCTCCTCAGCCTCGGCGACCGTCTCGTCGTCCTTGATGATGTGTACCGACTCGCCGAGCAGTTCCTCGCGGTCGTACCCGCTCAGTTCACAGAGCGCGTCGTTGACGAACGTGAACCGACCCTCGTCGTCGAGGACGTACACCGCGTCGCCGACGGTCCTGACGAGGTACTCGTACAGCGCGGTGTCCTCGGCGCCGATGGTCTCGCCGGCACCGCTCCAGATCTCGGCGTCCCGATCCCTGCCCGTGTCCAGTGGTTCTGCCGGCTGTTTGAGTCTGGTGTCGGGGCGGTCGGCGATGGCCCTGAGCTTCGTCGCCAGGGTCGCCCACCCGTCGTCCGGGCGCCACAACACGGCGTCGACGGCGCCGGCTCCCAGGGCCGCTCGCACGACGGCCCCCTCCGTGGTGACCCACACTGCGGGGACGTCGGGGAGCCCGTCGTCGGGCAACTCACCCGGGGGCGTGTCGGCGAACACCACCGGCATCGCGGTCTCGACTCCTTCCGACTCGTCGTCGCCGACACTGCGGACCTCCCGGACGGCGATTCCGTCGCTGTCGTCCAACTCCCTCCCGATGCTGTCGGCCGATACGACGTGACGATCGTCGTGGTAGACGATCGTGTGTACCCTGGGGAGAACGGTCGCGCCCCCACCGTCTGTCATTACCCCTATCTTGGAATCCACGTATTTGTGTTTTCTTGCCGCACCGGTCCGGTCCCCCGAGTTCGGTACTGCCGACGGTCCGCGCGGACGATCCAGAACGGTCGGTCCTTACCCACCCAGTGCACTCATTCCGGTCTCGACGTACAGTTTGAGCATTCGCTTTCGCGACCCTCGGAGTGCGTCGTCGAGCGCCGCTCCCGGGTCGACGTCGACGCCCGACCCGTGACCGACGCGAATGCGGTCAGGGTCGAGGCCGCCCAGCGGGCCCCGTGGCGGAACGATCCGGCGCATCGGGTGGACGCCGAGTCGTTCCCCGCCCGTCACGAAGTACGAACTGGTGCCGAGGGACTCCGGAACCACCAGCGTCGATCCGTCGTACAGTGCCACCTCGGTCCAGTAGAACGAGTCGACGACGGTGATCGGTTCGTAGTCGGTCCGCGGGAGCGGCCCGGTGAACGACTCCGTGCGCGCGTCCATGTCGGCGGCGACCCCCGAGAGCGGGCCCGGGAGGTACACCGACACGTCGTGTCGGTTCGCGATAGCGGCGGCGTCGCGCTTGTGGCGGTCGAGCAACGTGACCACGCCGGCGACCTCGCCGCGGTCGGCGACGAGGTCGTCCAGGTCCGGTACGTCGACGGGGTCCACCAGCCAGACCTCCCCGTCGCTCGTGAGTGCGTGACTCGCACGCTGCATCGTCTCTTCGGGGTACGCCAGCCAGCCGACTCCGTCGTCGGCGTCGTCGATCGTCGTCCAGTCGGTCGCTTCGCCCGACCCTTTCATACCCGGTGACTCGGGCCCGACGGCGTTTAAACTGCCGGGTCGGGGCGACGGTGACCCACTGGTGTCCAGGCGGTCACCAACACTCAAGCCGGTGGCGCACGGACCTCGAACCATGACCGACGCGACGGTCTGTCTGACCTTCGACTTCGACGCCGTGTCGCCGTGGATCCACATGGACGACGGCGAGCGCAACTCCCCGACGAACCGGTCGCGTGGCGTGTTCGGCGCGGAGGTCGGCACGCCCCGGATCCTGGCGTTCCTGGAGCGACGCGACCTCCCGTCGACGTGGTTCGTCCCCGGCCACACCGCAGAGTCGTTCCCCGAGGCCGTCACCGCCGTCCACGAGGCGGGCCACGGAATCCAGCACCACGGCTGGAGCCACACGCCGCCCGGCGAGTTCGACTCCCGCGCCGAGGAGTTACAGGACGTCGTGCGCGGCGAGGAGGCACTGTCCGAAATCACCGGCGACCCACCCGCCGGCTACCGGTCGCCATCCTGGGACTACTCGGAACACACCGTCGACATCCTCGAAGAACTCGGGTTCGAGTGGTCCTCCAGCGGGATGGCCCGGGAGTTCTCGCCGTACTACATGCGACGTGACACGGCGCCGGCGGACGAGGCCTACGAGGCGGAGCCGACGGAACTGATCGAGATTCCGGTCGCCTGGCACCGGGACGACTACCCCGCACTCGCCTTCTCACCCGGGCGCCAGGCGGCGGCACTCGACGAGGTCGTCGACGACTGGATCGAACAGTTCGACTGGCTGGTCGACAACGTCCCCGGGACCGTCGAACACGGCGTCTCCGAGGAACTCGGCGGTGTGTTCGTCCTCACGCTCCATCCGCAGGTGATCGGACGGGGCCACAGACTCGCGCGACTCGGCGAGTTCGTCGACCACGTCACCGCCGCTGGCGACGTGGAGTTCGCTCGCATGAACGATATCGCACGATCCTACCGGGCGGCAGTCGAGGGGTGACCGGGCGTCTCCGCGGTCGCGCTCGCACGGGGTCGTCTCGCGGCTACCGGCGAGGGTCACCCCGGGTCGATGCACACCGGAGAGAGACGCGACGAACTCGTGTCAGTCTTCGACGTCGTAACCGGCCATCCTGATCTTCTCGACGAGCGTCTCGCGGTCGACAGTGCCGTCGACCGAGAGCCGACGCTCGTACCGGTCCGCCTCAGCGGACTCGACGCCGTCTGCGAGTTCCGCGGCGTACTCGACGACCGCCTCGCAGCCTTCGCAGGTCATCCCCGACACGGCCAGTTCCGTGGACATGGGTCCCGGTTCGACGGGGGAAGCGAAATGGTTTGCGGAACGGGCCGCCACTGCCTGCCGGGGCCGTGGAGGGGCGGAGAACCGAACGGCTTCCGCCGACCGCGATCAGGCGGACTCGTGGATTCGGCGGCGGTCCTCGAACCGTTCGCGACAGCCGTCGGTACAGAAGTGGCGGCGGTCGCCGTCGTAGGTGGCGGTCACGGGGTCGCCGGTGACCTCGCTCGAACACTCGAAACACTCCATGTCGAGCGTTCCGTCGCCGACGTGGGGCGTCCAGATGGTGTCCGTCAGGATGCTCACGTCGTAGTCGGCCAGGTGGTCGGTGTCCACCGCGCGGGTGAGCATGGAGCGGACGTCGGGATCGTCGACGACGCAGACGACGGTGAGTCGACCGTCGGCCGTCGCGAACACCTGTTCGACGCCCTCGACGCTGGCGACGCAGTCCCGGACGCCCGGGTCGGCGTCGGGCGTCAACTGGACGTCGATCAGCACCTCGAGGCCGTCGTCGAAGCGCGCGCGGTCGATGTCGAGCGTGAATCGGTCGATGACGCCCAGGTCCTGGAGGCGTTCGACGCGGTCGGAGACCGTCGGCGGCGAGACACCGACGCGGTCGGCGATTTCGCTGTACGGACGGCGGCCGTCTTCGAGGAGGAGTTTGAGGATGTTTCGGTCCGTGTCGTCAAGTTCGCGCATATTAATCCATGAAACAAAGTGGTTAAAACAATTTTCGACATACACTGAACGACGAGAGTACGGAACACGAACCCACGCGGGGGTGAACGTT
>CAZIVN010000077.1:0-9663 GCA_964542685.1 uncultured Halobacteriales archaeon | reverse complement strand
ATGGACCGCATCTCCGCCATGCGCAACGTCGAGGAGGCCCTGACGGCCTTCGAGGCGGGCGAGGCCTCGCTCGCGGACACCGAACAGCGGGTACTCGCCACGCTGCGAACCTACGCGACCGACTTCCGCGAGGACGACCTGGCGACCTACCGCGTCGAACCGGCCGCGGCCGGCGAACCGGCGACCGTCGTCGTCGCCGACTCGCCGCGGGCCGCCCGCGAACGGGCCGCGACGCTGGCCGACTGCGACCCGGTGGCCGTCGAACGGCTCTCCGAGTGAGGAGTTGGTTTCGTCCGGAACAGTTTTGAACAGAGGTGCCAAACCCCCGCGCAGTGCTGCTGGTAGTGACCTACTCCCGGAGTGCCCGCGAGCGACTGCGAAACGTCTGTCGAACCCACGAGGAGACGGTCGTCCGCCGCTTTGGCCGCGCGACGCTGCTCGCCGACACCGAGTTCGGCGCGTTCCTGGCCTGCTGGCTCCGGGCCGAGTGTGGTGACGACGTGCAGGTAGAACGGACCCGTCCGTTCAACGAGTTCGCGTCGGTCCCCGAGTCGGTCCGGACCGCGGCGCAGGCGTACGCCGACCGGGAGCACCCGAGCACGCCGTACGCCTCCTTTGCCGCCGGCGCCGAGCACCCCGACCCCGACGCGATGCGGGAGCGAGACCTGTGAGCGTCGCCGCCGTCAGTGCCCCCGACGACGGCGTCCGGGTCGTCGTCGACGGGCGTCGCTACGCCGGCGTCGCCGTCGACCTCAGATCGGAGTCCCTCTCCGGCGCGGCCGTCCTCGGAGCGCTCGACGGCGAGACGGACCGGCTCCGGGTCGACGCGCCAGACCCCGGACCCCTCCACCGGACGCTCGGGGTCGTCGACGGAGCCCGCGGCGTCGACCGTCCCGTCCTCGCCGCCGTCGCCCGCTGTCGCGGGCACGTTCCCCCGCAGGCCGCACGGATCGACCGCCTGCGCGAGCGCCTGGCGGAGTGCGATCCGCCGGCGGTGGACCGACGGACTGCCCGGAAACGCCTCGCCGACCGGCGGGACGAGGCCGAGCGGTTGCGCGAACGCGTCGCGGAACTCCGGGGGCGCGTCCAGGCCTGTCGGGAGGGCAACGCCGACGGCGACCCGCCGACGGACGACCTGGCGGCGGCGACCGAACGGCTCCTCGAGGCGGACACCGAACGGATCGCCGCTCGCCAGCGACTCGACGACTTGCGGTCGGCCGCCGAGCGGGCTCGCGACCGCCGGGAGCACCGCCTCGAACTCCAGGACCGGATCGACAACTGCGAACGCGAGGCTCGCCGGACGCTGGCCGGGCGGGCGCTCCCAGCGGTCGGGGTAGCCGTCGCCGCACTGCCGGGCGCCGCGACGACAGCGAACCGTGAGCCGTCTCGCGACGGCGCGGCCGGGGAACTCGCCGCGTACCGCTGTGGGCGGCCGTCGGCGCCCGTCGTGCTCGCCGCGAACCCCCTCGCGGACCCCGAGAGCGCCGCGCGGTGGCTCGGGGCGCCCGTCCTCAGGATTTAAACCCGAACGGGCGGCCAGACCGGGCCATGATCACGCTCGACGCGGACGTCCGCCGGGCCGACGGCGTCGGCCTCGTGACGGGGGTCCTCGTGAACGACGACGACCGCGAGCGCACCGTCCGGGTGCGCGCGACGGTCCCAGTCATGCCACCGCGACGCCGCGGCGTGCCGGAGCGCGGCTGGGACGGGCGGACGCTGACGGTCGGACTGCCGCCGGGGACC
This sequence comes from uncultured Halobacteriales archaeon, assembly GCA_964542685.1. GTDB lineage: Archaea > Halobacteriota > Halobacteria > Halobacteriales > Natrialbaceae > CAZIVN01. The sequence goes on along the minus strand of CAZIVN010000077.1, from coordinate 7,920 downwards.
AGTCGCGGCGTCGGCTTCGCCACGACGGACTCGTCGGTCACCCCCGGGGACCCGCCGCTCGAACTGGTCGACCGGGCCGTCGACGACGCACCCGAACCGGACGACCTCGACGGTCCGTCGGCCCTCGTTCGGTCGCTGGGCGAGAGTGGCCCGCCGGCCGACGCCGTCCCCCGCGAGGAGCCGGACACTCGTGCGGGCCGGCGAGCGACGACGGGCGACGGCCGCCCGGAGTCGGCCGCGTCGACCGCATCGACCGCCGACTGGGAGTGGGTCGGCGACGACGGGGCCGTCGAACGGCGACCCGACGACGGTGGGACCGACGGCGGCCGGCGGGAGGCGGGCGCTCCGAACGGCGACATCTCGGCCGCCCCGGCGGCCGACGACCTGCCCGCGCCGGTCGCGGAGTGGCTGGCGAGCGTCGACAGGCGGTGTGCCCGCGTGGAACGCACCTCCGGGGACGTCCCGCTGTCGACGGCGACGGCGACGGTAGACGCCGCCGGCGGCCTGGCGGAACTGACTGCAGACGTGGAGCGCCTCGCCGCGGACGCCCGGCGACTGCGGGCACTCGCCGACCGTGCCGAGGCGCTGGCGACCCGTGCCGAGGCCGCTGACCTGCCCGTGGCGGACCTGGAGGCGCTCGCGTGATCCTCGCGGTCGCCGGCGGGAAAGGCGGCGTCGGGAAGTCGACGACCGCGCTGAACCTCGGCGCCACGCTCGACGGCCTCGTCGTCGACGCGGACCTGGGGATGGCCGACCTGCCCGGGGACCGCGGCCCGGACCTCCACGACGTCCTCGCCGGGCGGGCCGACCCGCTGGAGGCGGTCCGCGAGGCGGGCCCCGTCGCACTCCTCCCCTGCGGACGGACGCTCGCCGGCGCCCGGAGCGCCGACCCACGGGAACTCGTCGACGCCCTCGCGGCGGTCGAACGGGCCTACGGGACCGTCGTCGTCGACTGCCCGGCCGGACTGAGCGCCGACGCCGGGATGCCGCTGTACGCCGCCGACGCCTGCTGCCTGGTCGCGACGGCCGACGACGTCGCCCTCCCCGACGCCGTCCGGACCCGCGCACTGGCAGTCGAACTGGACGCCGGACTCGCCGTGGTCGCCCTCAACAGGGTCGGAGACGCCCCGCCGGTCGACCGCGTCCGTCGGGCCCTGGGTGCGCCGGTCGTGACGGTCCCGGAGTCGCGGGCGCTGGCCCGTTCGCAGGCCTCGGGCGTCCCGGTCAGGACGGTCGCCCCCGACTGCGACGCTGCGGCGGCGTTCGACCGCCTGGCCGACCGGGTACCGCGCCGCGACGCGCTGGACGGCGCCTGATACGGTTTAGTTTCATCTATTACCGGTGATTGCCCGTACGATACCGGCGATCACCGGTAAACAGCGAAACTAAACCGTATGAGACGCTCCGGTCCCCCAGCGCGCATCAGTTTCACCCTACCCGCGTCGAGACGACTGCCCGGTCGACGAGTCACTCCCCCATCGCCAGCAGGTCGTGGTACGCAGCGCGAATCGTCACCGGCGCGACGTCGGCGACGTCGGCGGCCTCGGCCTGCGTGCAGTCGCCGTCCGCCGACTGCGCCGCGGTGTACAGGCAGGCCGCGGCGAACCCACTCGGATCGCGGCCGTTGACGAGGCCGGCCTCCGTCCCGCGGTCGACCAGGTCGGTCGCGCGACGCTCGACTGCCTCCGCGAGGTCGAGGCGGCTGGCGAACCGCGGCAGGTACTCGCGAGGGTCGATCGGTCCCGTTGGGAGGCCCAGCTCGGCGTTCATCGCGTCGTAGGCCGCCGACAGTTCCGGCGCGTCCGCGCGGGCCGCTGCGGTCACCTCGCCGCGCGTTCGCGACACCGTCGCGGCCCGGCAGGCGGCGTACACCGCCGCCGCGGCGAACCCCTCCAGCGACCGCCCCCGGAGCAGGTCCGCGGACTGTGCGGACTCGAACAGCGAGCAGGCCGACTCCTGGACCCGACGGGGCAGCGACAGGTCGCTCGTCAGGCGCCTGATCTCGGTGAAGGCGTACACCTGGTTGCGCTCGACTTTCGAGGAGACGCGGGCCCGGTTGTGTTCGCGCCGCATCCGCGCGACCTGTCGACGTTTCCGAGCGGTGACGTGCGTGCTCGACCCCTCGCCGTAGCCGATGCGGGTCGACAACCCCCGGTCGTGGCGGCTCCGCGTCAGCGGCGCACCGGTCCGTTTCCGGTTCTCGCTGTCGTCGCTACACCGGCGCCACTCCGGCCCGCGGTCGATGCGGTCGGCTCCGACGACCAGGCCACAGTCGGTACAGACCCGTTCGCCGTCGCTCGCGGTCAGTCGCCCGTCACACTCCGGACAGCACTCCGTCGCCGTGCTCATACCCGAACGTTCGTCGCGACCGGGTATTTAAACGGGGCTCGAAGCGGGGGCGAAGCGGCCGGCCGGCGTCGGACCACGTACCGGTAACCGGTACGTCCGGCGTGTCGCGGCCGGTCCGACACCCACCGGTCGGCCCGACCGGCCGGGGCCGAACGGACGGTACCGACACCACGTCGCCACCCGACGTCGGGCGACGCCGTCCCCGCTGGCCTCACCGCCGGACGGGAGATTCCGGTGCCGTCCCCCCAGGTAGCAAGACATTTGACCGGGGAACCGAACGATGAGCGTATGCCCGAGGTACGGCCCCGACTCCGCCGCCGTGACGTCCTCCGTGGTACCGCCGCGACGCTGACCCTCCCGCTGTTCGGTTCGTCCGTCGGTGCGGCCGACGCGACGACCGCTCCCGACCCGTTCGAACCGCTGGGAACCGCCGACGTACAGAACGCCAAGGAAGCGGTCGTCGGGCCGGACGGCGACTACGTCTTCGTCGCCACGGTCACCGGCTTCGTCACCGTCGACGTTCGCGACCCGTCCGACCCGAACATCACTGCGACCGAACAGAACCTCACCGACGACGAGGGCAACCGCCTCGGTCAGGTGTTCGACGTGAAGTACGAGGACGGCCGCCTGCTCGTCGCCAGCGCCGCCCAGGGCGGCCGGCCCCGCGGGTTCTACGTCTACGACGTGACCGACCCGACGGCCCCGTCTCGCGTCGGCGACTGGTACGCCACGCCCGACCACGGCATCCACAACTGCTCGCTCGACGACGGCGTCGCGTACCTGACCGGGAACGCGGAGGACGGCCGGAAGGTCGTCGCCGTCGACGTCTCGGAACCACCGTTCGAACACCTCGGCGAGTGGCAACCGAGCGACTGGAACGACGCCTGGTCGGATCCGCCCAACACCGCGATCCACGACCTCTACGCCCAGGGCGACTACGTCTACGCCGCCTACTGGGACGCCGGCACGTTCGTCCTCGACAAGAGCGACCCCGCGAACATGTCGTTCGTCTCTCGGGTGGGCGACTACACGCTCCAGGAACTCCGGGATATCGCCAGCCGGCAAACGTACCTCGAACCGAAGGGCAACGACCACTACGTCACCGTGAACGAGGACGCGTCGATCATGGCCGAGGGCGGCGAGTCGTGGGACGTCAACACGAACGACGACAGCGGCGGACCCTCGGGTATCACGCTGTACGACATCTCCGACGCGGCGAACCCCGAGCGACTCGCCCATGTCGACGCGCCCACCTCCGACGACAACTCGTTCAACGACGGGTCCACGTGGACCACCTCGCACAACTTCGACATCCAGGGCGGCCGCCTGTACGCCTCCTGGTACCAGGGCGGTGTGAGCGTCCACGACATCAGCGACCCGGCGAACCCGGAGCGAATCGCGTGGTGGATGAACGACGACCGGGCGTTCTGGACCGCCCAGCTCGCCGTCGAAGGCGAGTTCTTCGTCGCCTCGGCCGGCGGGAGCAACGGCACGACGACCGGACTGCTCACGTTCTCCGACGGCGCGGGAGGCCGGATGCCGAACCCGCCCGAGAACGTCTCGTGGGAGACGGAGGGCGCCTATCCGGATGGGTCCGGGGGCGAGACGACGAGCACACCCTCGACGGACGGGCCGGGTACCACGGCGACCCCGGACGGAACGCAGGCGCCGACGACGGCGGGGCCGGCGACCACCGCCGACGGCGCCACCGAGGAGAGCGACGAGGGCGGGTCTCCGGGCCCGGGGGTCCTGGGGGCCCTCGCGAGCGTGGGAGTCGGCGCGTACCTGCTCCGGAAGCGCCGTCGCGACGACGAGTAACGGCCGCCGCCGACCGACGTCCAGTACTTTTAAACCGGAGACGGCGGGAACGACGACCAGTGACGCTGTCCGACATCGCGGCCGGCATCGAAGTCGTGGAACGGCAACGCGACCGGGGCGTCGCGGCCGTCGACGACACCGGTGAGTCGCTCGTGGACCGGCTCGCGCCGTGTGCCGAGGACCTCCCGTGTGCCGTCGACGCCGCGGTGACGGTCGTCGAGACGTACGCCGACGGCGCCGCGGTCGGGGCCGCGGGCCACGAGGCTGGCGTCGCCCCCATCACGGCCGGGAAGGTCCTCCACCTCGTCGGCGTCGACGGTGTCTCTCCGGTCGGCCCGGAGGCCAGGCGCGTGATCCGCGACTGGCTGGACGGCCGACTGGGGCGGTGCGAGGCCAGGACCCTCGCCGGCGCCGGCGAGGCCGAGTTCCTGCTGGCGGCGTACGTCGAGCGAACGGCCCCGATACCGGCGGCCGTCGAGGCCGTCGAACCGCTGTTCTCGACGCGGCGAGACGCCGCAGTCAGCAAGCGCGACCACCTCGCCGCGACCATGAGCGGCGTCGGCGACCTCCGGTGACCGGTCAGTTCCGGGGCAACAGTCCCTCGCCGAACCGTCCGTCGTCGGGGAACGACAGCGACAGCGAGCAGTCCAACAGCGTCTCGGCGGCCGTCGCGACGGCCGGCGCGAACGGCCCCGGCACCGGGTCGTCACACACCGGCGCGGCGGCCACGGTCCGCGTCTCGCTCTCCGGCACCGTCGCGTCGGCGTCCGGCACCGACCCGTCGGCGCCGGGCCGTTCGTTTGCCAGCGTGCAGTCGACGGGCGCGTCCACGTCGTCGAGCCGACCGCGGAGTCGCTGGAGCGCGTCGCTGCCTCGGTCGGTCGCCGGCGCGAGGAGGCCCACGCGGTCGGCTGCCGTCACGGCGGCGACGGCCGGGTTGCTCGCGAGCGGCGGCACGTCGATCAGGACGCGATCCGCGTCGGCGGCGACCCCCGCGACGAGGTCGTCGAGTCGCTGTGCGGCCGCCGGCGCACTGGCACGTGCGACCCCCTCGAAGGCGGCGTAGGCGGGCCAGGCGGTGACCGTCCCCGGCGCCTCGACGGGGAGGTCGACCCCACACCCCGAGGGCTCGGGGTCGCGCTCCCTGAGCAGTCCCGTCAGGTCGCGCTCGACGTGACCCGGGAGGTACTGTTCGAGGCCCTGCGTGGCCAGTGCGGCGTCGAGGACGGCGACGTCCTCGTCGGCCCTGGCCAGCGTCGCCGCCAGTTCGACGCACAGTCGGGTGGTGCCCGCGCCGCCCGTCGCACCGACCAGTGCTGCAGTCTCGGCGTCGCTCATGGCTGGCTCTGTGCCCGGTGTCGTACAAAAACCCAGTGAAGCGTCTGCCCGAAGTCGTCGTCCGGCCTTCGACGACGCTACTCGGCGCCGTCGGCGATGGCCGCCGCGACGTCGTCGAGTTCGGCGTCGTCCATGTCGGCGCCGCCGAACAGGCTGTGGATCGGCCGCCCGCCGTCGTCCTCGAACCGCGGGACGACGTGGCCGTGCACGTGGGGCACCTCCTGGCCGGCGACCGCACCGTTGTTGAACGCGACGGTCGATCCGTCCGCGTCGACGGCCGACTCGACGGGGGCGGCCAGTCTGCTCAGCGTCTCGCCGACCCGGGCGCCCAGTTCCGGCGGGAGGTCGTTCAGTTGCTCGTGGTGTTCCTTGGGGATGACCAGCGTGTGCCCCGGCGCGAGCGGGTTGGCGTCGAGGAACGCCAGGGTGTCCTCGTCCTCGTACACCGTCCTGCTGGGGATCTCTCCGTCCACGATTCGACAGAAGATGCAGTCCTCGCCCATACCCCACCGGTCGCACGGTGGGGGCAAAAAATCAGGGGGAGACGCGCGCTCGACCCGGGACTGATCGCCCGATGGAACGTCGGAGACGGCCGACGACAGCGATGCCGAACTTTCTTGCCACTCCGTCTCGATTGGTGACGTATGTCGGACCTCTTGCCCTCCACTCCTGACGTTTCGGGGGCCGACGACGCGGACCCACGAGTCGTCGGACTGGACAGCGAGGACGCCGACGAACTCCTGTCCGCCCTCTCGTCGGAGACCGCCCGGAAACTGCTGACCGCCCTGCACGACGAACCGTCGACGCCGTCGGCCGTCGCGGAACGCGTCGACACGTCCCTCCAGAACGCCCAGTACCACCTCAAGAAACTGGAGGACGCAGACATCATCGAGGCCGTCGACACCGTCTACTCCGAGAAGGGACGGGAGATGACCGTCTACGCGCCCGCGAGTCAGCCACTGGTCGTGTTCGCCGGCGACGAGGAGTCCGGCGAGGGCCTCCAGGAGGCACTCGCGAAACTGCTCGGCGCGCTCGGGATCGTCGGGATCGCCTCACTGCTCGTCCAGAACCTGGTCGGCGACGACCCCCTGTTCGGTCTGACTGGCGGTGCCTCCGGTGGAAGCGAGAGCCCCCCGTTCGCCGACGGCGGTACGGCCACGCCCGCCCCCGGCGAGGAGGCCGGAGCGGCCCCCGACGTCGGGACGGCCGAGACGGTCGACGGGCCCGCAGCGATCGAAGCGACGACCGAGGCGACGCAAACGGCGGCCGACGCCGCCGCGAGCGGGGGGCTCCCGCCCGGACTGCTGTTTTTCGCCGGCGCCGCGGCCGTCGTCCTGGTCGGGTTCGCCGTCTGGTACAGCAGGGCCTGACCCGCGGCGGACGACCACGACACCGGGCCCGACTTCGACTCCCGCGGTCCACACCAGCCGGCACCGTCGCGTGCGACCACGTCGCGTGACAGGTGTTACTCTATGTCAAACGCGTGTTTGAGCTTACGGCATTTATACGTCGACGAGTGACGTAGGAGGCAGTGCCCCGAACCGCCCCGCTTCGGCCCTCACCGCTCGTCGCGGCGCCCGCTGGGTTCCCGCCGGCCGCGCCTGGTTCCGCGCCGTCCGACGGACCTCCCCTGCACTCCCCCGCGGCGTTCCTCCCCGACGCGACGGCTCCGGAGTCACCCGTCGACGCGGAACGCCGCGACGAGCGCCCCGTCGGGGTCGCGCAGTTCTCCGGCGAGACCACCGTCCTCGGCCGAGAGCCGTGCGTACCCGGGCCGGTTCCCGCGCGGGTCCGCGTGGCTGCCGGGATTGAGCAGGACCGGATCGTCCTCGACGACCGTGGGCCGGTGCGTGTGACCCGAAATCACGAGCCTCGCACCGGCCTCCCGCCCGAACATCGTCAGTCCAGTCGCGCCGCCGTCGACGCGGTGCGTGACTGCGATCCGGACGCCGCCGTACGTGAGCGTTCGTTCGGCCGGCAGTCGGGACTGGAGTTCGGGGGCGTCGGCGTTCCCGTGGACCGCGTCGACGCGTGGCCCCACCTCGCGCAACGCCGACAGCGTCGCCGGCGTCGTGAAGTCCCCGGCGTGGACCACGCGGTCGGCCGCGGCGACCGTCTCCCGCAGGTGGTCGGTCAGGGCCGGGCCGTCGGTGCGGTGGGTGTCCGAGAGGACGACGAGCATACCGGGTCCAGCGCGTCGACACGCTTCAGTCACCCGTTTCGTCCCGGAAACGATTTTTGTCGGGCGCCCACAGACGGGAGCGATGGGTTCGAGCAAGTCGGTCGTCCTCGCAGCGCTGGTCGCGAACGGTGCCATCGCGATTCTGAAGTTCGTCGGCTGGTTGCTCACCGGGAGCCCCTCGATGCTGTCGGAGACGTACCACTCCATCTCCGACACGGGCAACCAGGTGTTCC
>CAZIVN010000076.1:0-9804 GCA_964542685.1 uncultured Halobacteriales archaeon | reverse complement strand
TGATGGCCGCCGGGCTCTGTTTCGCCGACACCGGCGGCGTCCTCGAGAAGTGGGGCCAGCAGGAGTACTATGACCCCTCGGAGGTCACGGAGACGTACGGCAACGTCCCCGCGGAGTTCCTGGATCTGGGCTTCGCGCTGATGGACCCCGTCGCGAACTACATCACGAAGTACGTCCGGTTCTACGAGAACATGGAGGACGAGGACTTCGTCGAGAACTTCGCGCGGATGGAGCGGTGGCTCGGCGACGGCATCGACGTCGCCGGCCGCGCGTACGTCGAGTTCCTGGAGGACGTCTACCAGGAGAACGCACTCTACGAGAACGAACTGGAACTGAACGGCCAGCACGTCGATCTCGACGAACTCGACATGCCGATCCTCCAGATCGTCGCGGAGTACGACCACCTGATCCCGCCGGAGGCCTCGAAGCCGTTCAACGACGTCGTCCCGAGCGACGACGTGACGACTCTCGAGTTCCCGACCGGCCACATCGGGATGTCCGTCTCATCGCGGTCCCACGAGGAACTGTGGCCCGACGTCTGCGAGTGGTTCGAGGCCCACGACGGTGGCGCGGACCTCGAATCGATCGACGGGATCGGCCCGGCCTACGCCGACCGTCTTGCGGCGGCGGGTCTCTCCTCGGTCGCGGACCTGGCCGACGCGGACGCCGTCGACCTCGCCGACGAGACCGACATCGCGGTGAGTCGCGTCGAGGACTGGATCGACGCGGCCGCCGAACGAGCGGACTGAGCGGGCACGCCGTCGTCACTCCGCGCGGCGATTTTTTCGCGGATGGGGAACGCTTATACAGTTCATTCGAGACTGTCCCGACATGGTGCAAAACAGCACGATGGCGGACCGGACCTGCGTCGTGACTGGGTCCGCCCGCGGGATCGGGCGTGGGATCGCGAGGGACCTGGGCAGTGCGGGGGCACAGGTCGTGGTCAACTACCGGAGTTCCGAGGCGGCCGCCCAGGAGGCCGTCGAGGAGATCGAGTCCGTCGGCGGCGAGGCCATCGCGTCCCAGGCCGACGTGACCGACCGTGACGACGTGGCGGCGATGCGCGAACAGTGCGTCGACGCCTTCGGTCCGGCGGACGTCCTCGTGAACAACGCCGGGATCACCGCGGACACGCAGTTCTCGAACATGACCAAAGAGGAGTGGGACACCGTGATGGACGTCAACCTCGGGGGCACGTTCAATTGCACCCAGGAGTTCTACGACGACATCTGGGAGGCAGACCACGGCCGCCTCATCAACATCTCCAGTGTCGTCGGGAAGCAGGGGAACTTCGGACAGGCCAACTACGCCACCGCCAAGTCCGGCCTGTTCGGCTTCACCAGGACGATGGCGCTGGAACTGGCCGAGGGCGGTTCGACCGCGAACTGCGTCGCGCCGGGGTTCACAAAGACCGACATGCTGGAGACGGTCCCCCAGAAGGTCCTCGATCGCATCGTCGCCCAGGTCCCGCTGAATCGCCTCGCGGAAGTCGAGGACATCGCGAGTGTCGTCCGCTTCCTGGCCAGCGAGGAGTCGGCGTACGTCACCGGCGAGGTGTTAGACGTCAACGGCGGGATGGACCTGTAGCGCGGCCCACTCCCTATATTTCCGAGTTCATCTCCGGAATCTCTGTTTTCGTACATAATGTTTTTACGTGAATAATCCTGGGCAAATGACGTGCTGTGCAGTATTTACGGCCATCAGGATTCAGTTAGAGGGGCAACGGGAAGCGAACGCGGTTTCGACGGGGAGTATGACTCGACGCGCGAGTGACGCCAGCGACGCGACCGGAATCGGACGACGAACGTTCTTGACCGGCGTCGGTGGGGCGGCGGCAGGGATGTCCTTCTCCACGGTCGCCTCGGGGTCACCGCCCCGTTTGCTGGCATCCTCGGCGCCGGACCTTCCGGTCTGGAGCCAGACCGAACAGTTCGAGGAGGTCACGACGAGAAACGGCGGGACGAACCGCCGCGTCGTTCTGGACCGCCGGAAGGCAGTCGTGACGCGGTCCATCTCCCAGGTGAACATGAAACTCTGGGACGACGACGACGTCGTCACCGAGGAGTGTACGGTCGGCGGGACGCGGTCCGTCGGTCACCAGCACCGTTTCGTCGTCGCGACACGCGTCGCGACCGCGGAGGAACTGCCGCTGTCGTACTACCACACGCTGGGGTACGACCTCGAGCGCCGGAGTCGGAACCTGGAGGCACCGATCAGGGTACCGGTTACGCGTGGCTTGCACGCCCACGACGCCCTGCGGACCGAGGTGTCGGTGCGCAACGACCCGTGTAGTCCGGTGACCCTGCGAATCAACGCCGTCAACGACCGTCGGATTCCCGCGGGGACGTTCTCGCCGGAGCGTGCCCTGTTGACCGCAGACGAGTTCGACTACGACGCCGACGACCTGGCGAACGACGTCAACCGGTACGCGAAACAGTCCGACCCCGACCCGTACATGCCGGAGTCCAAGCAGGGACTGTCCGGCGTCGCGAGTAGCGTGGCCGGGGACGTCGGGACCACGGCCAGCACCACCGAAGCGTACCTGGACACGGCCCAGCGAATCGGCGTTTCAGCTCTCGACGCCGCCGACGACGTATCCGACTTCTCCAGAGTACAACGCCTGAAGGGAATCACGAGCAGGATCGGTGCCGCTGCGTCGTACGCCGGACTGGCGCTCGACGCGTACGATGTCCTCAGTGCCCTGGGCGACGACGGCGGCGATCCGTACCTCGACGAGACCGACTGGAGTTCGAACCGGGTCGTCGTGAATTCGACCGGGTCGGTCGGCGGTGTCGCGATCCAGTTCGTCGACTTCACCGTGACCGTCCCGCCGGGACGGGCGGACGGCAACGGCGTGACCGTCGAACTCTCACAGACCGTCTCCGTCGACGACCTCGTCCCCGACGGGGGGAAGAACGCCCTGGTTCGCGAGCAACAGGACGTTCACCCGGACGACGAACTGCTGGGGACGGTGTCCTGGGAGATCGACGTCCCGAGCTACGACGTCGACGACGTCCGCTCGGTCTCCGAGACGCCGACAGCCTACGTCGTTCCCGGCGCGGACGGGTCTGTACGCCGGACGGTGTCGCGACTGTCGACCGACTTCGCGGACGGCGTCGGCGGTCGCTTCCGGGCGGGGAGGGGAGACCACCGGACCGACTTCGAGACCGCGCCGGCCCCGGAGTTCGGCGTCTCGCTGTCCGCGAGTAGTATCACGGAGACCGAATCGCTCTCCTTCGAGGTGGACGACTACGAGGACAACGGTGGCTCCTCCTACCGGTGGCGCGTGTACAAGCTCGGGGGCGTCACCCAGCCGTACGTCTATTACGGTGAGAGCGGGGAGATCGGTGCGAACCTGCTCAGCCGGACTGCGCTGAACGACGACCCGACGATTCACTCGTTCGGTCCGGGGGCGTACGCGGCGGAACTGACGGTCCGGAACCGCTACGGGAAGGTCGCTCGGAACTCCGCCGGGTTCGAGGTGCGTCCGCGGGCCGACGGAGTCACTGGCACCGAAATCGAACTGGACGCGCTCTCCGAGTCCATCGGCGTCGGCGACACGCTGACCGTCGACGTCTCGGGAACTGTCGGACGCGACGGGACCGCCGACAGCCTCGACCGGGTCGAGTGGCTCCTCCAGTACCCGGCGACGGTCAACGGCGGGGTCCGGGCCCGGAACGTGCGTCTCCGGCCCGACGAGGGGACTGAGTTCGACAGAGCGTTCGACCCCGCGTTCGACCTCCGTTCGGTCGAGTGGAACACGCCCGCCGAACCGCCCAAGACCACCTTCGAACACACTTTCGACAACCCCGGCATCTACCGGCTCGCGATTCTCGCCTTCTCCGTCGACGGCGACGGCGGCAGCGTGCGAAACCGGTACTACGGCGACGGAACCCCGGTGGAGGCGGATCGACGCGACCTGACGGTGTTCGTGGGGGTCGACGAATGACGGGGGCCGACGACGCCGACCGGACCGTCGGGGGAGTGTCGCGACGCACGCTCCTCCAGGCCGCCGCGATGGGGGCCGCCGCGGGGGGTTCCGCCGCCGGACTCGTGGAGGCCGCCGACGTGTCGGGCGGGACCGCCGTCCTGGCGGACCCCGAAGACCTGGGGTCGTGGGTCGTCATGCGCAACCACGAGGTCCCGGTGTTCACCGGCAACGAGGTGAACCCGCCGGTCGCGAACGTCGACGGCCGGTTCGCCCTCCGGACGACGTACGGACTGTCACACGTCAACACGAAGGTGCCGGACCGGTCCAGCGACGTCGCGCGACCGGAGTGCGACGGCGACCCCGGCGTCCAGCATCGCTTCGTCGCGACGACGTTTACGATGTGTCGCCAGGAGACGGAGGCGGGGACGGTGCCGGTCAAGGCGGTCGAGGACCTCTCCATCGAGGCGGTCGGACCGGGGACGTCGTGTGGCTCGGTGTCGTTCACTCTGAACGACTCCTTCCAGCACCGTACCTCCGCGGCCGCCTTCGAGGGCGAGGGGAGTTCCGACTTCGGCGCCTACAGCGGGGACCAACTCCGCTCGGAGGTCCGGAACCGCATCGAGGGGAAGTCGGTACGGGCCGACCCCTCGCGGCCGAAGAGTACCGACGTCGCGGCGGAGACGGCCGAACTGGTGTTCAACACGGCACTGGTCGTCGGCGCGAGCGCACTGGGGCCCATCGGGGCCGCGGCGGTCGGCCTCGCAGGTCCGTTCGTCGTCGACACGCTCGTCGACGTCCTCGTCGAGACCTGCGAGTACGACCCGAAACAGCGACTCAACGACGACTTGGTCCGACTGCAACAGGACCAACTCGACTGCACCGGCGGCGACCGGTACCCGCTCACGAACGGGTCGGCGGCGCTGAACCTCGTCGACTTCACCGTCACGCTCCCGCCCGGAACGACCGAGTCCTTCACCGTCGACCACGCCCTCGACTACAAGTCGTTGGACAAGCCCGTCGCACTCACCGACGACGCCCGAACGCTCGGCGACGTCTCCATCGGCGACGGCACCGACACCGGCGACCACATGAAGGGCGACCACACCTGGTCGGTCGAAATTCCGGGCATCGACCTCGGAACCTCGGTGTCCGACATCGGCACGGACGACCTCCCCGGACCGAACCGGGACTACGGTGACCCGCCCGAACCCGGGATCGAACTCGACGGGGACGCCTCGTTCGACGACCTCTCGGCGCGGGACACGGTGACGTTCAAGGCCACCGGCGTGGACGACGTCTCCGAGGGTCGTTGGCGTGTGTACAAGCGCGAGAGCGGTCCGATCCGTCCGGCCATCGACTACGGGACCGAGTTCACCTGGCGGTTCGACCAGTCGAGTCAGATGTCCGAACAGGCCCTCGAGGACCCGGCGTTCGGCCCGGGAGAGTACGTCGTCGAGTTCATCGCGTTCGACGACCCGGGGGCGGCGGGGTCGGCGCGGCGGGAGTTCACCGTCGACCCGGCCGGCGAACGGGACGTCAAGATCTACGCCCGCGGGGAGTTACCGGACGACGAGGGGACCTGGTCCTCCCTGTCGGGTGACGGCGACTACAACGGGGTCGTGTCCCTCTCCGCCGACGAGGGACGCCCGGACCAACTGGGCCGGACGGTGACCCTCGACGGCACCGACTCGCCGGACCCCTACCCCGCACGGACACAGAGCGACGGCATCGACAACTACGTCTGGCGGATCGAACGTCCCGACGAGGACGACCCCCGGTGGGTGTGGGAACGCGACGGCGAGGTGGACGTCGAGATCACCGAACCGGGGGAGTACGTCGCGGAGTTGACGACGATATCGTTCTTCGAGACGACCGACGGCCTGGCTGCGGCAGACGACCTGATCGGCACGCCGCCGGACCTGTTCGACGAGGACGGGACGCCGAACCTCGACGAGCCTCCCGAGACGCACGTATCGACGCTCGAACGAGTCACGGGAGCCATCGACGACGATCTGGTCCGCGGGGGCTACGCCAGCGGGACGATCATCCTGGAACAGAACGCACCGCCGGAGGCGTCGATCGAACTGCCGGACACCGTCCAGGTTGGCCAGGACGTCATCCTCGACGCCTCGGGGTCGTCCGATCCCGACGGTGAGGTCGAAGGGTACCGCTGGGGGTTCGCGTCCCCGGGATCCTTCGACGAGGACTCGCCGCCCGAGACCCGCGAAGCGTTCGAGGACGCTGGAGCGACGTTCCCCGAGGACCCGGTCACGGAACCGACCCTGGACCGAGGCTTCGGAGAAGCCGGCACGTGGGCGGTCGGCATGGTCGCCGTCGACGACAGGGGTGGCGAGGCGTTCGCCGCCGACACCCTCACCGTCGAGGGCGACGAGTCGCCGTCGATCTCGGTGTCGTCGCGGACCGTCGCCGCGGGGAGCGAGATCCGCCTCATCGGCAGCCCCGGTGCGGACCAGGACGCCCCGGACCTGACTTACGAGTGGACGTTCGACGGTCCGTACGACGCGGAGGGCGACGTCGAACCGTCGACGGACACCCGCGATGGCAGGGAAGTCGATTACACCTTCTCGGAGCCCGGACGGTACACCGTCACGCTCATGGTCACGGGCGAGACGATCCGCGAGACCTCGATCGAGATGACCGTCGAACAGGCTATCAACCCCCGCATCGAACTCCTCTCCGAGTACCCGACCACCGCGGAGCCGCTCCGAGTACAGGCGAGTTCCGACCTCGATGTCGGGGCCGTCGACTGGGTTTGGTACATCGAGGACGTCGAGGACCCGCTGTCGAACCTCAAAGGGAGGTCCGAGGGGCCCGCCGCCACCGGCCGGGTTGCCAGTCTCGAGTTCGACGATCCCGGCGAGTACCGCGTCGTCCTCCAGGGCCGGCGTGGTGAACTGGTGGCGACGACGTCACGAGAGCTCTCGGTCACGTCCGACGGCGTCAACGCGGTGATCGAGCGCCTCGATGCCGACGATGACTACGTCGACCCGGACAGGGAGGCAACGTTCACCGCCATCGACTCCTTCGACACCGACGGTGAGGTGGTCCACTACACCTGGTTCGTGGACGGCGAGGCGATGACGGCCGGCGAGGACGCCGTGCAGTTCTCCCACTCCTTCGAGGAGGACGGGGGTATCTCGAAGCCGGTCGCGGTGGTCGTCGAGGACGACGACGGCAACTCGGATCGTGCCGTCACGCCGATCTTCGTCCGGTCCGACGAAGACCGGTTCGGGCCGGACGCCGAACTCGAACTCGTCGCTCCGTCGGAGACGCCGCTCCCACCCGAGACGACGGCAACGTTCTCTGCGGCCGGCACCAGCGACCCCGAGGATGACGTCGAGTACTACGAGTACAGCGTCGACGGGGAGGTGGTTCGCCGGGCGGACTCGGACGACGTGTTCGAGAAGCGAGCGCCGCCCGAACGGTTCGAGTACGAATTCGAGGACCCCGGCGGCGAGGAGCCAGTCGAACGCACGGTGTCGGTTCTGGTCCGCGACGCTGAGGGGTACACCGACACCGCAAGCGTCACCGTGGCGGTCCTGCCCGCTTCCGAAGCGTTCGGACCGACCGCCGACCTGCGACTCGTCTCGCCAGCATCGGATCCCGTTCCCCCGGGAGAGACGGTCGAGTTCTCTGCAGGGGCGTCTAGCGTTCCCGAGGGACGAATCCAGGAGTACGCGTACCGCGTCGATGGCGAACTGATCCGCCGGAAAGACCGTGAGGACGTGTTCCGCGAGCGGGAGCCCCCGGAGGTGTTCGAGTACACGTTCGACCCGCCGGAGGAAGGGTCTACCGAGGAACACACGGTTTCGGTTCTGGTCAGGGGCGAACGTGGCCTCACCGACACGGACAAGGTGACGGTGACTGTGGAGGCCGAGGACGAGGTCGGTGCTGGGACAGCGGTGGTCGAACGCGGCAGTAATCCCGTCTACCAGACCGGGCGGATCACCTCCAGCAGCGCGGTCGTCTCCGGCGAGGTGACCACCGTCACCGGCAGTATCCAGGCCGAAATCCCCAGCGCGAGGGACAACGTCGTCTACGGGGTGCTCGGGTTCCCGGACGGAACGATAGTGGATGTCGAACAGATGCCGGGCCTCGGAACCGGCACCGTGCAACACGGCGTGACGATTCCAACGGAGGCGAACCGCGAGGGGGACATCCTCGTCTGGAGCTTCTACCCGGTGCTGACCGGACGGAGCGCCCGAGGGTCGTTCAAGCGGGAAGCCGGACGGGACCGACTGGTCTACGGTGACAGGGGGATCGTCGTCGGGGTCGTCGACGAAAGCTGACTACCCACTCGGTCCGTCACTCGAGTTCGGTCACCAACCGCTCCAGTTTCGCCTCGGCCCACGCCGCCAGTTCCGTTTCCGACTCCTCGCGGTAGTCGACGACGCTGTCGAAAAAGCCCACGATGCCGAGAAAGCGCGTCGCCTCGTAGATCGGTCGCCGCCGTTCGTACCCCGCCGGGAGACTCCCGGCGACCGACCGGTAGCCGTCGTGGAACGACTCGACGATCCGATCCGGCGCCGGCGTCCGCAGACTGTCCAGCGCCTGGTCCCTGGCACGGTACACCTCCCGTGCCGGGTCGCCGACGTGGGCGTTCTCCCAGTCGACCAGTCCCATCCCGTTTTCGGTCCGGATACAGTTCGGCGTCGCGGGGTCCCCGTGAAGCAGGGCTGCCGGCGCGTCGTCGAGCAGCGACCTGTTGGCCTCGACAGCGCCGATTACCCGGTCGAAGGCGTCGGGGAAGCGGTCCGAGGTGGCGAGCCGTCGTGTCCGCTCCAGGGACGCGATCAGGACGTCCGTCCACGGACCCTCGTCCAGGGTCAGTCCCGCCGCCCCACCGCCGACGACGGTCCCGTGGCGGTCGAACCGGCAGGAGTGAAGCCGGGCGAGAGCAGCGCCGAACTCCCGGGCGGCCCGTTCCTGTTCGGCGTCCTCGTACTCGTACCACGCGGGGACGAGGTGCGTTCCCTCGAGGGGGACAGTGGCGAGATACGGTGGGTCGGAGGCCGCGTCGCTGGCGACGACCCTCGGGGCCGTAACCTCGTCTCGCTCCACGAGATAGTCGAGCACCGCACGCTCGCGCTCGATGCGGGCCCGTTCCTCGGGCGACCCGACCTTCAGGTACGACCCCCGGCCGTCGGCGAACTCGACGTACCGCGGTGCAGTCGAGGGGTTCCACGACGGCCCGGTTTCCCCGACGCTCGTCACTTCGCGGCCCGGGAAGGCGGCCGTCAGCGCCCTCGCGACGTCGTCGTCCATGTCCGGCGCGACACGACGCGGGGAGAAACCTCTTTCCCAGGCGTGAGGGTGTCACGGAGTCCGTCGACGAGTGACCCCCGAGGACTACCTCTAAGTGCGCCCCCCGCGTTCGCCGTCGCATGGATCGCGTAGCGATTATCGGTGCCTCGATGACCCAGTTCGGCCAGCGCGACGGCTGGGTGTCGGACCTGCTCGCGGAGGCGGCGACGGCGTGTCTCGACGACGCCGGCGTCGACGCGAGCGAACTCGACCACCTGTACGTCTCGAACATGGCGAGCGGGGAGTTCGAGGGGCAAAGCGGCGTGATGAACCGCCTCGCACACGACGTCGGTGCCCTGGGCGCCTACACCCAGCGGGTCGACCAGACCAGTTCCAGCGGCGGCGCCGGGACGTACGCTGCCTGGCAGTCCGTCGCCAGCGGCGCGAGCGACCTGACGTTGCTGGTCGGCGGCGAGAAGATGACCCACCGGACCACCGCGGAGGCGACGGACGTCATCGCCTCGCTGACGCACCCGGTAGAGTACAAACACGGTGTCACGCTCCCCTCCTTCGCGGGCCTGACGGCGCGAGCGTACCTCGAACGCTAC
>CAZIVN010000075.1:1162-9911 GCA_964542685.1 uncultured Halobacteriales archaeon | reverse complement strand
CGCGCTGGTTGTAGTCCCACAGGCGGTCCTCGCCGACGTCGCCCTCGCCGATGGCGTCGATGGCCTCCTCGGCGGCCCAGGTCCCGGCCTTCGCGGCGCCGGGGATGCCCCCGCCGGTCGTGGGGTTGACGTGCCCCGCGGCGTCCCCGACGGCGACGAAGCCCGGCGCCGTCGCGGAGTCGTACGGGCGCCGCGTCGGCAGGGCCGCGCCGAGTTTGTCCTTCACCGTCGCGTTCTGGAACTCCTCTCGCTGTTCCAGGTCGCGTCTGAGCACGTCGACCAGCTCCATCGGGTCCTTGTTCATCTGGAACCCCAGGCCGGCGTTGATCTCCGTCGAACTGCGCGGGAAGTACCAGAGGTAGCCCAGTTCCTCGGTCGGCTTGAACACGATGGCGTCGTCGTAGTCGACCGGTTCGGGCACCTCGACGATCTCGCGGTAGGCAGAACAGAACTGCGAGTAGTCGACGTTCGTGTCGAAAGTCGCCTCGGAGAAGTCCGTCTTGTCTTGGAGTAGCGACAGCGCACCGGCGGCGTCGACGGTGACCTCCGCCTCGTAGGTCACGGGGTCGCCCTTCCGGACCGCTCGCAGGCCCGTGACGCGGCCGTCGTCGTCCTGCCGGACGTCCTGGACGACGGTGTCGAAGTGGAGTTCGGTCCCCTGGCGTTCGGCCTCCTCCAGGAGGACCTCGCCGTACCGCTTCCGGTCGACGACGGCCCCCTTGGTGTCGCCGAAGGGGATGTCCAGTTCCGTCCCGGTGTCGGGGTTCTCGAAGACGGCCCGCTGAATGTTCTGGTTGGTGAACGCCTCCTCCTTGAGGTAGTCGCGGTCGATGACGTTCGGGAACGTGCTCTTGCCTTTGATAGCGTCCCCACAGGCGATGTGCCCGGCGTCTTCCTCGGACTTGCGCTCGATCAGGACTACCTCCAGTCCCTCGCGTGCCGCAGTCGCCGCGGCGAAACAGCCCGCGGTGCCGCCGCCGACGACGGCGATGTCGTGGGTTTCGGTCGGCATTGTTGTCACTCTTTACCCGGGCATATCATAAAAAAGGGCTGTTCTCGCGACGCTCTCGGCCCGTCCTCGTCCGGCTCTCGATCCGTCTGGTCGGGTCCGGTCGACGGCTCACCAGTGCGAGGTCTCGGGGGCGAGAGAGCACGGGCCGGAAGGCATATGCCGAACGCCGAAGTTCACCCACGCATGGCAGCCCTCCGGTCGGTCGGTGCGGGCCTGGCAGTGGTCGCCCTGTTGCTGACAGCGGGCTGTGTCGGGTTCGTCATCGGCGAGGAACCGCTCTCGTACGAGGCGAACAACGCCACGGTCCCGGACGACAGGCGAGGCGGGTACGACCTGGTCCGGGGGGAAGTCGTCGTCCAGAACCAGACGATCAACGAGTCGGGCGTCAACCGGACGGTGACGGTATCGAACTACGCAGGCGTCTACACGAAAAACGAGAGTATCAACGCCGAGAGCCAGCAACTCGCGTCACTGGCGGTCATCTCGACGCCGGTCGTCGACGTGTTCGAGCGACCGCTCAACCCCGTCGGCAACATGACCGAGCGGCAACTGCTGGAGTTCCTCACCGAACAGGTCAACAACTCCCAGTACGGAGAGATCGAGGAGTTCGAACGCGTCCCGGCCGACCAGGTCGGTCCGGAGACGGAGGACGTGACAGTTCTCGGCCAGGAGACGGACATCGCCGTGTTCCAGTCGACCCAGGAGGTCCAGGGACGGACGGTCGAACTGCGGGTGTACGTGACACGCGTCCGCCACGGTGACGACTACGTGGTGATGCTGGGCGGCCACTCGATGCTCCACCCCGCCGAGGGGTACGCCATCGTCGACCTGATGCGGTCGGTCGAACACGACGAGGACGACGAGGAGTGACTGGCACGGGTGTGGGGGCCGGCACACTCGTCGGTTATTAGTGAGTCCCCGACGAACCGCCGTCGATGAGCGAGGCCGAACCAGCGGGGAGGGACGAACGGGACGTGGCGACGGTCGGAGACGCCGACGCGACGGCGACATCAGAGACGGTGCTGATCACCGGTTGTTCGTCGGGCATCGGACGGGCGACGGCGGCGGCGTTCCGGGCCGAGGGCTGGGAGACGTACGCGACCGCCCGGAACGTCGACGACCTGGCCGCCCTGGCCGACGACGGCTGTCACACGGACCGCCTCGACGTCACGGACGACGGCGACGTCCAGCGGGTCGTCGACCGCATCGAGGACGACCACGGTCGACTCGACTGTCTGGTGAACAACGCGGGGTACGGGCAACTGGGCCCCGTCGAGGACGTTCCCGTCGAGGACCTCCACCGGCAGTTCGACGTGAACGTGTACGGTCCCCACCGCCTGACCCGCGCGGCACTGCCGGTCATGCGCGAGGGTGACGGCGGGACGATCGTCAACGTCTCCAGTCTCTCCGGACGGATCTCGACGCCGGGCAGCGGTCCCTACGCCGCCTCGAAGTTCGCGCTGGAGGCACTCAGCGACGCGCTCCGCGTCGAGACCGACCCGTTCGACGTGAACGTGGTCCTGGTCGAACCCGGGCCGGTCGAGACGGGCTTTACCGACCGCGCCGACGACGAGACGGACGGCCTCCTCCGGACCGGCGCCTACGAGTCGCTGTACGAGGTCCTCGACGACTACGACGCCGTCGGCGGTCCGGGCCCCGCGGCGGTGACTGCGACGGACGTCGCCGACACCATCGTGAACGCGGCCTCGTGTACGAACCCGTCGGCGCGCTACACCGTCGGGTCGCTGGCGAGAGCGCTGTCCTACGCACGATTCCTCCCCGACGGCGTCCGGGACCGCCTGTACCGCCTGACACTGCGAGTGCTGGGCTAGCGGTACGCTTTCGCTGCTGGCGTTCGAACGTCGAGGCGTGTCCGACGAACACCACCCGTCCGGGAGCCGGGACGACACGATCCGAAACCGCGCAGCACTTGAGACCGACGAGCGACGGGCGCTGGCCCTGGACGCGGTCGCGGCCGGTATCGAGGCGGCCGACCCGGGTGCGGCGATTCGCGCCGCGGTGTCGGTCGACGACGGCGACCTCCTGTTCGGGGCCGCCGGCGACGGCGAGAGCGGCGGCGACGCCGACGACGACAGCCACGCCGACGACCGCGGCACTCGCGACGCCGACCGCGTCCCCGCCGACGCGTTCGACAGAATCCTCGTCGTCGGTGGCGGGAAGCCGGCCGGCGAGATGGCGCGGGCCCTGGACGATCTGGTGCCCGACGCCGTTCCGGTCGCGGGCGTCGTGGTCGCGCCGAGGGCCGTCGACGCCGGCCGCGTCGACGTCGTCGCGGGGAGTCACCCCTTGCCGGACGCGGCCGGTCGGGACGGCGCGGAACGGTTGCTGGCCGCGGCCCGCGAGGCCGACGAGCGCACGCTCGTCCTGGCCGTCGTCGGCGGCGGTGGCTCGGCACTGCTGCCCGCCCCTGCCGGCGACCTGACGCTGGAGGACCTCCGGGCGACGACCAGGGCGATGCTCGACGCCGGGGCAGCGATCGGTGCCATCAACGCCGTCCGCAAGCACTGCTCGGACCTGAAAGGCGGCCAACTCGCGGCGGCCGCGGCGCCGGCCCGCGTCGTCGGCCTGGTCGCCTCGGACGTCGTCGGCGACGACCTCGCGACGATCGCCAGCGGCCCGACGGCCCCGGATCCGACGACGTACGGCGACGCGCTGGACGCGGCCGACCGGTTCGACGTCGACCTCCCCACCCGAGTTCGCGCCCACCTCGAAGCGGGCGCGGCGGGCGACCGGCCCGAGACGCCGACAGCGGAGGACCCGGTGTTCGACCGGGTGTCGCACCACGTCGTGGTGAACGGTCGTCGCGCCGTCGGGGCCGCCGCGGACCGCGTCGCCGCGGCGGGGTACGAGCCGCTGGTCCTCACGACGCGACTGCAGGGGGCGGCCGCCGAGGTGGGCCGGACGCTGGCGGCGGTCGCCGCGGAGTGTCGGGCCACCGGCGACCCCGTGGCGCCACCGGCGGCTGTCGTCGCCGGCGGCGAGACGACGGTCGACGTCGCGGACGCCGGCGGCGACGGAGCGGGCGGGAGCGACGACGGCGAGGCCGGGGACGACCGCGAGGGCGGGGACGACGGGACCCGCGACCCCGACGGCGGCCCGAACGCGGAACTCGCTCTCGGGGCCGCGCTCGCCTGCGACCTCTCGGGGTGGACGCTCGCGGCCGTCGACACGGACGGGCGCGACGGGAGCACGGCCCACGCGGGGGCGATCGTCGACGCCGGGACGGTCGCGGACGCCGCTGACGACCGTGCGGCCCGCGGGGCGCTCTCGGCCAGCGACAGCTACGGCTACCTGCGGGACCGTCGCGGACCGATCGACACCGGGACGACCGGGACGAACGTGAACGACCTGGTCGTCGTACTCGTGGACTGATTCGGGACCGGTGGCACCTGGCGGTCGGGACGACCGGCGACGCTACGCCAGACAGCGCGCGACCAGGTCGAGCGCTCGTTCGCCGCGGACCTCCTCGGCCAGGAGGGGGACGCGGCGAACGTCGCGGCCGACGAACGTCTCCTGGGCCGCCGCCAGCGCGTCTTGCTGAACCGTCCACCGGCGCTTGCAGAACTCGCAGTCCTCGAGGTCCGGCGAGACGAACGCGTCGGCGTCGACGGCGTCGGTCACGTCCGCCAGGTCCTCCATCACCTTGTTGACGACGACGGTGGAGGCCGGAATCCCGAACGCCTCCAGGTCGTCCAGCAGGCGTTTCGACTCGACGACGCTCATCTCCTCGGGGACCGTCACCACCCGGAAGTCGGTCCGGGCGGGGTCCTGCAAGACGCCCCGGAGGCTCTCGATGCGTTCACGGAGTGCCCGGAGGTCCTCCGTGCCGTCGCCGTCGACGTCGCCGCCGAACATCCCCTTCAGTCCGTCGACCATCCCGCTCAGTCGCTCGCGTAGCGCCACCATCCGGCCGACCATCGTGTCCAGCACCTCGGGGAGTTCCAGGAGGCGCAGCGTGTGGCCGGTCGGCGCCGTGTCGACGACCACGCGGTCGAACCGGTCGTCGTCGAGGTACTCGAGCAGCGTCTGCATCGCCGCGGCCTCGTCGGCGCCCGGCATCGCACCGCCCAGCAGTCCCCCGAGTGGCCCGTCCTCGCCGCCCAGCGGGCCGTCCTCGCCGCCGAACGGTGCGTCGGCGCCGCCCAGTGGGCCGTCGGCGCCCAGCGGACCGTCCTCGCCGAAGGCGCTGTCCTCGACGGCGGCCTCCGGATCGATCGCGGCGCCGTACAGCGGCACGTCCTCGCGGAGCCGTCCGGGGTGTGGCGGAACCTCCGTCTCGAAGGTGTCCGCCAGGGAGTGAGCCGGGTCCGTCGAGACGACGAGCGTCCGAGTGCCCGCCCGGGCGCTCGCGAGGGCGGTCGCGGCGGCCATCGTCGTCTTGCCGACACCGCCTTTCCCGCCGTACAGGACGTACTCCGGCGCGTCGACGGCCGGCGGGTCGCCATCCAGGTCCACGTTCATCCGGCGCTCGCCGCCGACTAGCGTCGGATCGGGGCCGTCCTCGGCCGTCGCGGCGGTCTCCTCGTCCGCCTCGTCGGCGTCGTCGACGGCCTCGACGTCGATCTCGCTCATGGTCGTGGGTACGCACGGGAACGTGAGTATTCGTCGGTCTGGTCGCCGGGGACCGGTCGGCTCCGGAGCGGTCCGTAGCACTCCGGAGCCGACCGGACGGCTCATAGCAAGGCAAACGAGGCTCCCGACGCCCCCGTCTGCCGTGCAACGGAACCGAATCCCCGAAGACGGACTGGAACTGTCGGGCGTGGCGGCGGGGGCACGGACGGCGGCGGTCGTCGACCGGGGGCGTTCGTTCGCGACCGGCCTGCGCGACTGCGTCGCCGAACTGCCGGCTGCCATCGACGGGAGCGACGATCCCGAGACGCTGGCACCGATCGTCGACCGGGTTCACCACCTGGAGTCGCGCTGTGACGACCTCGCCCGCGAGATCAGACGACTCGTGGCCGACGGCATCGCGCCGACGTTCGCGGGCGCGTACCTCGTCGCGGACGACCTCGTGGCGGTGGTCTCCACCAGCGACCTCGTCGCCTCGCGGGCCGAGCGGTTCCTGACGGAACTGGCGGCGATCGGCCCGGACCTCTCGCGGGCCGAGCGCGCCGCTCTCCGGGAGATGGCCGCCCTCGCCGCCGAGGCGACGACGGTGTTCAGTCGCGCCCTGGAGGCGTACCTCCTCCGGGTCGCGACCGGCGAGGCCGTCGACGTGGCGTACTCCCTGGACCGCGTCCGAACGCTTGAACGGGACTGCGACGACCGCAAGTACGCGTTCCTGGAGCGAACGTTCGCGGACGGCACGGATCCGGCGGCGCTGGTCCGGAAGGACCTCGTGACGGCCCTGGACGGCGTGGCCAACGCCGCGGAGGACGCCGCGGACGAACTGGTCGCCGTCGCGAGTTTCGACGTGGGTGGCTGAGCGGTCGGTTGACGCGGTCCGCGGACGCGACTGGCTTCGAAACCCAGAAGCGGGCGCCGAACGAATCCGGCGTCGATGGACGATCCACTCGATCGGTATCGCCCGATCGTCGACGACTACGCGGCGTTCCGGGCGGCCTGCGAGCGGTCGTTGCCCAAGGCCGTTCGCGTGAACACGCTGAAGGCGATCCCCGACGAGGCCGTCGCCGCACTCGAAGCCGAGGGTGTGGGCGTCGACCGGGCCGACCCCGCGGCGACGGTGTTGCGGGTCGACACGGACCGCCCGGGCAACACCTGGCCCGCGGTCCACGGGTGGGTCCACGGGCAGGAGGAAGTCTCGACGGTCCCGCCACGCGTCCTCGACCCGCAACCGGGCGAGCGCGTCTGGGACGCCTGTGCCGCGCCCGGTGGGAAGGCGACCCAGTGCGCCGCGCTGATGGACGACCGCGGGACGCTCGTCGCCAACGACAACAACCTCGGCCGACTCTCCGGCCTTCGGTTCAACGCGGAGCGTCTCGGCTGTACGAACGTCGTCGTCACCAACCGGGACGCGCGCAACTACCCCATGGGGCCGCTGGCCTTCGACGCGTTCGACCGCGCCCTGGTCGACGCACCCTGTTCCTGTGAGGGGACGATCCGGAAGAACCCCGACGCGCTGGCCGACTGGAGCGAGGGCTACCTCGACGAGATTGCCCGCGTCCAGACGGAGATCCTCGAACGCGCGGTCCAGGCGACTCGCGAGGGCGGGACCGTCGTCTACTCCACCTGCACGTTCGCGCCGGAGGAGAACGAGGCGGTCCTGGACCGGGTGCTCGCCCGCGAGGACTGCCGCGTCGTCCCGCTTGACATCGACCCGACTCACGCGCCCGGCGTCACCGAGTGGGACGGCGACAGCTTCGCCGACGAGGTGCGCCACGCCGCGCGGATCTACCCCCACCACAACGACACCGGCGGCTTCTTCGTCGCGAAACTGGAGGTGGGCGCGTGACCGACAGCGACAACGACGGGTCGCAGTTCGACCGCCTCCCGGCGACGGCGGCGGAGCGAACGGATCCCGGACGGCCGACGCGCGAGGCCGTCCTTGAGTGGTGGGAGGAGCGGTTCGGGATCGATCCGGACACGTTCGCAGACCACACCCTCTGGGAGAAGGGCTCGGGCAAGGTCTGGCTGTTCGCCGGCGCGGCGACGGACCCGACGACCGACGTCGAGGGACTCGGGATGACCTTCCTGCGGGCCCGCCAGGAACACTGGAAGCCGACGACCGACGCCGTCCAGCGCTTCGGCCGCCTGGCGACCCGCAACGTGATCGAACTCGACGCCGACGCGGCGCGCCGGTTCCTCGCCGGCGAGGAACAGGACCTGGACTGGGACGGCGACTGGGGGTACCTGATCGCCGCGCACGACCTCGCGGGCCGGACGGAACCCATCGGCGTCGGCCTGTACACGTACGGCTCGCTGCAGTCGATGGTTCCGAAGGGCCGCCGTCGGGAACCCTGAGGAACTCGGCCGCGCAGTCGACGCTCGCGGGCCCGGCCGGGGGTTCAAGTGGAATCGGGCGGCCAGCCCCGGCGTGACCTGAGGCCAGTCCCGGGACGGACAGCGGGTGTGCGACGCGTCGTCCCGGGTGTTCGGCTGCCGTGACGAGGGCGGCCTCGACGCCCGCACCGTCTCGGCAGTCAACCAGTCACGCGTCGCCTGCTCGCTCTACCCGCTCTCGGTAGCGGCGTCACTCGTCGTCCACGGTTCGCACCGTCCCGCCGCCCAGTCCCTCCCACTCGACGCGGTACCCGAGGTGTGCGAGGACGGAACTCGCGTCGTCGATCCCGCGCTCCGAGAGCAGGTCCTCGACCGTCGACAGCGACTGCCCCGGTTCGATGGCCGCTTCCAGGTCCGCGAGTATCGACGGCCTGACCAGTGTCCGGCCGACGCGCTCGTGGTCGGGGAACGCGACGGCCGACAGCGCGTCGCTCGCGACGCCGTGCCGTTCGGCGAGGGTCGAAAGCGAGACGACGTCGTCGTCGGGCGTCAGTTCGTCGGGCAGGGCGGCCGCGCTCTCGGCGACCAGGTCGGCCTCGTACGCTCGCAGGGCGTCCCGGACGGGTTTGATCGGCACCGCGTCGCGGTACGTGATCGCGCGGTGGTCGCGGGCCTCGATCTCCTCGCCGACGCCGAGCGACTCGTCGACGGCGACCAGTAGGTCGACGTCCTCGACGTCTGCCAGCTGGGACAGTTTCTTCTCGACGTACTCCGGGGTCCAGAAGCCCATCACCTCGAAGTACACCCGGAACGCCG
>CAZIVN010000075.1:0-1062 GCA_964542685.1 uncultured Halobacteriales archaeon | reverse complement strand
CCAGGTGCCACTCCTCGTGAGTCGCGACGGTTCGCAGGAGGCGGGCGAACCGCGTCCCGTAGCGGCGCGTTCGGCGAAACAGTGCGTCCGGCCCGGTGGCGATCAGTTCCCGTCCCGCGTCCGTCTCGTGGACCTCGTACAGCAGCCCGAGGCGCTTGACCGCCGACACGAGCCCTGCCGGATCGGACGACCGCACCCGGAGTTCGGTGGCGTCGAACAGCGCCGTCTGGGCCAGCGAGCAGTTGTACTGGGTCACGAGGTCCGCGGGCGACCACCGCGGTTCGAACGCCGACAGCACCTCCCGTTCCTCCAGGTCGGCGTACAGGGACGCCTCGAGCGCCTCCGTATCGACGCCCAGTCGGTCGGCGGCCTCGGAAAGCGCCGTCTCCCGCTCGTCCGGCGTGACGACGCCTACCGTCTCGGCCGCCTCGAACGCCCCCCGGCGCGCGTGCTCCGGGTCGACCGGCGCGCGGACCTCGAAGGTGGCGTCCCGCTCCAGGAGTTTCGCGAACCCCCGGACGAGTTTGAACTCCTCGGCCTCCGACTCCAGGTCTTCGAGTGCTGCCTCCAGGTCACCCCGGGACTCCCCGACGTGGCCCTGATAGACGCCGACGACCCGCGCGGCAAGCGACTCGGCCGTCTCGTCGGCGAACTCGGGGCGATAACCCCCCCGACGGGAGACGCGCAGGAGGTCCTTCGTCAGCACGGGTCGGCGTAGGAGCGGTACCGTCAAAAGCACCCGGCCGTCGTCGATCCGAGACGCCAAGAGTTAATCCGGTTCGCGCCGCGGTGTCGAGTATGACGGAGTTCTCAGACCGGGTCGAGCAGGTGTCGATCAGCGGCATCCGGGAGGTGTTCGAGGCCGCAGGCGAGGACGCGATCAACCTCGGCCTCGGCCAGCCGGACTTCCCGACGCCGGACCACGCACGGGAAGCCGCACGCGAGGCCATCGCCGCGGGCGACGCCGACGCCTACACGTCGAACAAGGGGACGGCGTCGTTGCGGGAGGCCATCTCCGAGCGGTACGCCCACGACCGCGACCTGACGGTCGACCCGGAGAAC
>CAZIVN010000074.1:0-9970 GCA_964542685.1 uncultured Halobacteriales archaeon | reverse complement strand
CGGAGATCAGCGACTGCATCGAGGAGGCACACCAGCGGTTGATCGTCGTCGCCGGCACGTTCTCGCCGAGTTCCGACAGCAGTGCGATGATCCGGGCGACGTTGTTGTCCTGCTGGCCACGCTGCTGAGCACAGCCCCACATGAGGTCGTCGACCTCGTCGCCGGACAGGCCCGTCTCGGCGAGAATCTCGTCGATGAGCGTCACCGAGAGGTCCTCGCCGCGAACGTCGGAGTAGACGCCGTCCTGCTTGCCCTGGGGGGTTCTGTACGCCTCGACGATGACCGGGGTCTGGGCTGTCATACTCCCGTATTGGACGGGAACGCCCTTAAATCAGGGCAGAACTGTCGGCGGTGGGACGGGCGGTTTACAACCACCTTTTTACGCCTCGGGTCGCGCCTGCGGCGCGACCACTCGGCGCAAAAATCTGGACCAAAAAGGCCGACTGCTCGGCCTCCGGCCTCGCAGTCGGTGAACCGCGCTCACTCCGTTCGCGCGGACGTTGTAACGCGTGCCTCCAGCGGGCCGCCTACGCCGCCGTCACTCTCGCTGGCGCTCCCCGCTGACGGATCGAACCCGCAAAGCGTTTATCGGGGAGGGGCATGGCCACGGGTATGGCAGGCCGCCCGGCCCTCCGAGAGCGTCTGTCCTCCGACAGAGTCCTCCAGGCGGTGCTCCTGATCACTGCCCTGGGACTGGTGGCGCGGGTCGTCGGACTCGGAACCCGCGTCGCCCACCAGGACGAGGCCCGGGTGGCCTACTGGACGCTACGACACGCCCAGACCGGCGTGTTCGAGTACCGACCGATCATCCACGGTCCGTTCCTCCCCATCGTCGACTCGTGGGTGATGCGACTGCTCGGGCCGTCTGACTTCTCGGCTCGGATCGCGGTAGCGCTGATCGGCGGTGCCCTGCCCCTGACGGCGCTCCTGTTCCGGGGGCGACTGCGCGACCCGGAGGTCGTGGGGCTGGCGGCGCTGTTCGCCACCAATCCCGTGTTGCTGTACTACTCGCGCTTTTTCCGGAGCGACCTGATCGTCGTCACGTTCACGATGCTCGCGCTGGGGGCGTTCGTCCGGACCTACGACACGCGGACCCCGAAGTACCTCTACCTCGGCGCGGCGAGTCTCGCGGTCGCGATGACGGCGAAGGAGAACGCCATCCTCTATCCCGTCTGCTGGCTCGGCGCGCTCGGACTCCTGTTCGACCACCGCCTGTTCCTCTCTCGCGTCCGGGAGTCCTCGCCGACGACGGTGGCCTGGGAGACGCTCCGTGACACCGTCGTCGGTCTGTGGCGGTGGCGCTGGCCGCTGGTTCGGGCGGGACTGGCCTTCTTCGCCGTCATCGTGTTCTTCTACGCCCCCCGTGGTGGCGGGTACGGAGGGTACGTCAGCGACCACGGCGTCGGCCTCTGGCTCTCCCTGGAGTTGCTCCTCTTCGAGGCCAACCCGACGATGTTCTTCGCCGTGATCGAACAGGCGACGGCCGGGACGGTCCGGACGTTCATGAACGGCCCCTGGTCGGAGCCGTCGAACAACCCGTACATCACCTTCTTCTCGCACTTCGTGGAGACGCTGCGGGCGGGCGCCGTCGTCGTCGTCTCGCTGTCGGTCGTCGGGTTCGTCTACGACCGGTACTCGAACGACGGCGCCCGACCGCTGGTGGCACTCGCCTTCTACTGGGGAGCGGTCAGCGTGTTCGGCTACCCCATCGCGACCGACATCCGGGCCGCGTGGGTGACCACCCACGCCATCGCGCCGCTGGCGATTCCGGCCGCGGTGGCACTCGGCCTGATCTGGCGGTGGGGCGAGGAGGCGTTCGTCGACGAGGACGGCGTCGGCGTCGCCATCGCGGTGACCCTGTTGCTGTTGCTCGCGGCGTTCGTCGGCCAGGGGGCGTACGGCCAGGTGTACGAGACGCCACAGAGCCAGGACAACCAGCTCGTGCAGTACGCACAGTCCTCCTCGCCGGAGATGAAGGCGGTCCTGAACGGCCCCGTCACGGACGCCGCCGAGGCCAACCGGGGCGTCGACGTGGTGTTCTACGGCGAGGATCTCAACTCCAACGACGAGGCCGCCGCCAAGACGCCAGCCGAGGCGGGCGGGGGGTGGTTCGACCGCCTCCCCTTCGCCTGGTACTTCGAGGTCAAACAGCACAGCATGGGCGACGACGGGTTCGCCGTCAACAGCACCGCCGACGCCGAGGACTTCGCCCGGACCAACGAGTCGCGACTCCCGCCAGTCGTGATCGCGAAGGCCGACGAACCGTACTACGGCGGCCAGGGTACCGAGAGCGACATCGCCGAGTACCTGGAGGGCTACCGCCGGTTCGAACTCCAGCGGTACAACTACCGCAGCGCCGTCGCGGTGTACGTTCGCGCCGACTACGAGGCGTACACCGACGTCGAGAGCCGTCTGAACCGCGCCGAACCGCCCCGGGGTGACGGCCCGCTGGAGATCAACACGACGACGCGCGACACGTCGTCTGACGGGCCCGAACGCGGCGCACTGGCGAGCCACCCGGCCGAGGCGTCGGTCCTCGACGCCGGCCGACTCGCCGACGCCGCCACACTCGCGGCCGCCCCCAGGCGACGCGCACCGTTCTGACGGCTGCCGCCGCCGTCCGTCCCGGGGTCGGTGCCCTTAAACCGACGTGGCACCAACCGACTGGGGAATGACGGATCCGGCGCTCGACGTCGTCGAACTGCTGTTGACGGCGGCGGTGTACACCGACGAACGGTCGCTCGACGAGGACGACCTCCCGCCCCGCTACCGGACGGTGTTCTGGAGCGGTGGGACCACGGACGAGGACCGGCCCGGCGATACGAAGGGGGTCGACCGACCGCTGGCGGTCACCGCGAGTACCGCACGCGCGGCGACCGGCATCGACGACCCCTGGGGGGCGGTCTCGGAACTGATGTTCACCGAACGCAGCGAGTTCTCCGGGTCGATTTCGCTGACCGACCAGGGCCTCGCGACGGAGTGGCTCGGCGATAGAATCGACGCCGACCGCCTGCAGTCGAACCCGACGCTCGCGGCCCACTACGAGGACGACGATCGGTTCGACGTCGCCCACGAGACCGCGCGGTCGGCGAACCGACCCGTCCGGGCCGACCGGGTGTGGATCGACTCGCTGCTTGAGGAGTACTTCGACGACGAGGAGGAAGAGGAGATGCTCGACCTCGTCGACATCCGGGCACCCGAGGAGATCGAGATGAGGCTCGCGGACCTGGTGTTGACTCCCGATCAGGAGGGAGAGATCGAGAAGATCGTCAAGGCCATCGAGCACCGCGACTACCTCGCCCAGATCGGCCTCCGGGAGATCGGCAAGTTGCTGTTCGTCGGCCCGCCCGGCACCGGAAAGACCTCGACGGCGCGGGCGCTGGCCCGGGAACTCGACCTCCCGTTCGTCGAGGTGAAGCTGTCGATGATCACGAGCCAGTACCTCGGCGAGACCGCCAAGAACGTCGACAAGACCTTCGAGGTGGCCAAACGGCTGTCGCCGTGTATCCTGTTCATCGACGAGTTCGACTTCGTCGCCAAGACCCGCAGTTCCGACGAACACGCCGCGATCAAGCGCGCGGTCAACACCCTCCTGAAGAGCATCGACGACGTCTCGCTCATCCAGGACGACGTGTTGCTGATCGGCGCGACGAACCACCCCCACGAACTCGACGCGGCGGCCTGGCGGCGGTTCGACGAGATCGTGAACTTCCCGAAACCGGACGACGGGATGCGCGCGGACATCCTCGAGGTCATCACCCGCGAGATGGACATCGACGGGTTCGACGCCGCCGACATCGCCGGTCGCACCTCGGGACTGACCGGCAGCGACCTGCGGATGGTCCTGCGCGAGGCGGTGTTGACGGCGCTGACCGACGATCGGACGACGCTCACCCAGGCCGACCTGGTCGCCGCCGTCGAGGAGTTCGAGGAGCGGGACAACCTCAAGAACATGGACATGATCGAGGGCGACCACGACGCACTGGTCGCGGGCGGCGAGTTCGAGAGTGCCGCCGACGACACTGCCGCCGACGGCGGGCACGGACACGACCACGACCACGACTGATACGGTTTAGTTTCACTGTTTACCGGTGATCACCGGTACCGCACGGGCGATCACCGGTAATGAATGAAACTAAACCGTATGAGGCAGCGCGCTCGACCGCAGTCAGTCCGTTCGCAGGTACATTCCCTTCGACGCCGGCCGTGTCTCCTCGAAGCCGAACTGGTCGTAGAAGCCGTCGACGTCGGCCATGAGGTTGACGTACGCCCGCGGCGGCGCCGTCTCTTCGACGTACTCCAGGACCGCCTCCATCAACCGGGTGCCCAGACCCTGCCGCTGGTGGTCGGGATGGACGGCCATGTCACAGACGTGGAACACCGACCCGCCGTCGCCGACGACGCGAGCCATCCCGACGGTTTCGTCGGTCGGTTCGTGGACGGCGACTGCGCCGTACAGTGAGTTGGGCAGTCCCTGCTCGACGGCGCCCCGCGAGCGCTCGGTCATGTCCGCGGCCGACCGCAGCGACTGGAACTCCTCGACGGTCGGGAGTCGCTCCCGAATCGTGTACGCGTCGCTGACTGTCACGTCGGGGTGGTCGCGGTGGAGGGCCGATACGTCTGTCGGTCGGCCTGCCGGCAGCGTCAGTTCGTTCGCCCGCGTTCGCGGGCGACTTCGGCGATGCCGGCGTTGGCAGAGCAGTTCGGGCACGCGTGGACGTCACCGTGAGCGTCGGCGAACACGCGTGCGAACCGATCCGAGATGTGGTGGTCGCAGTGATTGCAGGTTGGCATGGGTGGTGGCGTGGGATGGTGCGGGGAGCGAGTGTCTCGCTCGCGTCTCCACCTCCGGAGACGACCTTCAAAGACGTTCTCCGAGTTCTCACCCAAATTCGACTAGGGTCGGGGCGTTCGAGGTGGACACGGATGTCCCAGCAGCCAGCCGCTCGGTACGACGCTCCGTTCTTCGGCGAACCGCGGGACCCATTAGGCGGCGGGTCCCAGCGTTCGTATGGACGAATCGGCGGCCCGGACGAAGGTGGAGTTCCACGAGTGGGGCCCGGAGCCGTTCGAGATCGCCGAGCGGACCGGGAAGCCGGTGTTGCTGTCGATCTCGGCGCGGTGGTGTGCCGGCTGTCACGAGATGGACCGGGAAACCTACGACGAACCGCGAATCGCGGCCAACTGCTCTGACGGGTTCGTCCCGGTCCGGGTCGACGCGGACCGTCACCCCCGGGTTCGCGAGCGGTACACCATGGGCGGGTTCCCGTCGACGGTGTTCCTGACGCCCGACGGCGAGGTGCTGACCGGCGCGGGCTACCTGGGGCAGTCCGGCATGCGGCAGGTGCTGGACCGCGTTCGGGGGACCTGGGACGCGAAGGGGGCGGCGGCCGGGTCCGTCCCGCGCGGACTGACCGGCGATCCGACGCCGTCGGGGGAGTTAGACGCCGGCATCGTGGAGGCGATGGCCGGGCGCCTGCGCGAGGCGTACGACGAACGCGCCGGCGGGTGGGGAACGGCCGAGAAGTTCCCGCTGCCCGGCGCCGTCGAGTTCGCGCTGAAACACGACCGCGAGACGGCCCTGCGGTCGCTGTCGGCGATCTCGGCGAACCTGCTCGACACGTACGACGGCGGGTTCTACCGCTTCGCGGAGCACGCCGACTGGACGGGCGTCCACCACGAGAAACTGACGGACGAGAACGCCGCGCTGGTGCGAGCGTTCGCCAACGCCTACCTGTACACCGGCCGTGACGAGTACCGGACGCCCGCCGAGGAAACCGCCGACTACCTCACGACGACGCTGTGGGTCGAGGACCCGCCCGGCGGCGGCCGCGGTGCCGTCGCCGGGAGTCAGGCCGGCGACGAGACGTACTACCGCCTGGACGCCACCGAGCGGGCAACCGCCGAGGCCCCCGCGGTCGACCGGACGGTGTTCGCCGACCGCACCGCCGCCGCCGTCGACGCGCTGTTGACCTACCACGCCTACACCGACGCCGAGCGCCCGCGCCGGTTCGCCGAGCGCGCGCTGTCGTACCTCCAGTCCGAACTGATCGACGGCGGGCAGACGGTTCACTTCCGGAGCGCGGACGACGAACCCGCGCCACGGGGCGTCCTCGGCGACCAGGCGGCCGCGATTCGGGCGCTGACGACCGCTGCGGCGGTGACGGGCGCCGACACCGTCGACCTGGCCCGGCGACTCGCCGACTGGACGATCGAGGAACTCCACGCCGACGGATCGTTCCGGGACGGCACCGCGACGGGCCCGGCGCTCCTGTCCCGGCCACTGCGGCCCCTCGACGACAACGTCGTCATGGCGGACGCACTGCTCGACGTACACGCCATGACCGGCGAGGCGACGTACCGCGAGACGGCCCGCGAGACGGTCGAGGCGTTCGCCGGTGCGGCCGAGCGGTTCGGCCCGCGCGTCGCGGCCTACGGCGCCGTCGTCTCGCGACTGCTGGAGCCGGCCCTGCGTATCGCCGTCGCCGCGCCCGCGGGGTCGGACCTCCACCGTGCGGCGCTGCGGGTCGCCGATCACGAGGCGGTCGTCCTCCCGGACGCCGACGGCGAGCGGTTCGAGTCGGGCAACGCCTACGTGATTCGGGGGGACACCGTCGCACCGCCGGCCGCGACGCCGGCGGAACTGAGCGAGCGCGTCGCGGACCTGCTGTAAGCCGCCGCCCCCCCGCCGTAGCCTCCGCTCCCGATTTCCTGCAACCGGTGCCAACCAGTCACCGGTTCAACCAGCTGCCGGTGTGTTTTTATCCCGGGATGCCGTGTCCCACGGGTATGGCCAGCCTCCGCGACCTCGGGCTGTCGGAGTACGAAGCGCGGGCGTACCGTGCCCTGTTGAACACGGGCCCGACAACGGCAAAGGAGTTGTCACGAGCCAGCGACGTCCCGATGGGCCGGATCTACGACGTGCTCAACAGCATCGAGCAGTACAACCTCGTCCGCAGTCAGACCGCCAGTCGGCCGAAGAAGTACGTCGCCGTCGAGCCGTCGACGGCGCTGGACCGCCTGCTCGAGGACAAGAAACGCGAACTCGAGGAGAAAGCCGAACAGTACGAGTCGATCGTCGACGACCTGGCCGACGAACTCGACGCCGCCGAACCGGTCGAGGAGCAGTTCTGGACCGCCGCGGTCGGCCACGACGAGGTGACCGACCTCCTGCTGGAACGCCTCGCTGCGGCCGACCGCCGCATCGTGATGGTGTCGACGACGCCCTCGCCGCAGTTCGACATCACCACCGTCGGGGACCGCGTCGCCGAGCAACTGGAGGCGGCGCTCGACCGCGGCGTCGAGATCGACCTCCTGATGAGCCCCCGACTCGTCGACGACCTGCCCGCGTCGGTCGGCGAGCGCTACCAGGGCACGCTCGCACCCCACCCCGACTTCGACGTCCGGATCAGCGACGAGGTATCGGGCACGTTCAACCTGATCGACGACACCGAGGTCGTCATCCAGGTGCCGAACCCGCTGACCTCCGGCGACGCCTTCGCGATGATCGACCTGAAAGACCCCGAGTTCGCCGCGGACGTCCACGAGGAGTTCCAGCCACAGTGGGAGGCGGCGGAGCCCCTTACGTTCTGAGACCACCTTTTTTCGCCTCGGGTGCGCTCGCTCCGCGAGTGCACCTCTCGGCCAAAAAATCTGGACCAAAAAAGGCCGCTCGCTCGTCGCTACCGCACCGCTACCGCCCCGCCGCCGCACCGCTACTGCCCCGCCACCGCTCTGCACCGCTACCGTCCACGGCACCGCACCCGCACCGCTACGACTCGACGTCGCCGTCGAGGATGCCCTCGGCGAGCAACGCCACGTACTCGACGTTCGCTCGCGAGGTCCAGTCCGACGCCGTGCCCGCCTCGACGGCGTGCCGCCGGAGGTCGACCCACACCGTCGCGAGGCCGAACGCGCCCTTGGCACGGTAGAACCGCTCGTGGTCGAAGGGTCGGCCGGTCCGGTCCTCGTAGCGCGCGACCAGTTCTCCCCGGGTCGGACTCCCCGGTTTCGAGGTGAAGGGCGCGAGGCCGTGTTCGTTGGCCCCGTGCAGTTCGTGGTACAGGTCGTCGTCCGGGGCCAGCGAGTCGATCTCGTCGAGGTCCGGCGTCGCGTCGCCCGCGCCGCGCCAGCGCAACAGGAGGTAGCCGAGGTCCGCCAGCGGGTCCCCGAGCGCCGCCGTCTCCCAGTCCAGGACGCCGGCGACCGTCGGTGTCTCGGCGCCGGCAAACAGGAGGTTCCCCGGCCTGAAGTCCCCGTGTGTCAGGGCCACGTCGTGGTCGCCCGGCGCCGCTTCGAGCAACCGTTCGCCGACCGACCGGAGCCGCGGCAGGTCGACGTCGAGTGCCGCGCTCGCGGCGTCGAGTCGGTCGAGGTTCCGCTCGACCTCTGCTCGCGGCGTGACGTGGTCGGTGACGTCGTCGAGCGGCCCGGTATCGACGCCGTGGACGGCGGCCAGCGTGTCGATGACCTCGTGGCCGAGGCGGCGACGGGCCGCGGGGTGCTGGAACCGGTCCGGGAGGGCCTCGCCCAGCGGCACCGGCTCGCCGTCGAGTCGCGTCATCACGTAGAACGGATCGCCGAGGGCCGACTCGTCGTCGCAGTACGCGACCGGTTTCGGGGCGGGGACCGGGGTGTCGGTCAGGTGGCACACGACGGCGTACTCCGTCGCGAGGTCGTTCATGTACCCGGTGTCACGCAGCTTCCGGGGGGCTCGCAGGACGTACGTCTCGCCGTCCGCGGTCTCGACGTCGACGATGAGGTTGAGGCCGTCGGCGACGACCGAGACGCCGGCGACCGACGCGTCGAGGGCGCCGTCGAGGGTGGCTTCGAGTGCCGTCGCGTCGAGGTCGGTCGTCATAGCACCACGGACGCCGGCCCGCTAGAAAAGTTCGACGGGGGCGTGTGACGACGACACGTCGGAGGCGTCGGGCGTCGTCTCCGCCGGTCCCGGAGACACCACCGTTTTGACCACGGCCCGCCGGGATCCACGTGTCCGGGAGGCCGGGGACTACGTATGCCAGGGCCAGTGTTCATCGAGGGCGACGGCGTCGATCTGCGAACAGTCGAACCGGAGGACGTCCCGTTCCTCCAGGCGGGTATCAACCACCCCGAGGTGCGGCGGTACGCCGGCGGCGACCTGCCGTACAACCGTCCGCGCTACGAGGACGAGTGGTTCGACCGCATCTCCGGAGGCGAGGTGGTCCACCTCCTCGTCTGCGACGGCGACGACCGCGTCGGCGACGTCTCCCTCGCACCCATCGACGACCGCCGGGGGTGGGCCAACCTCGGGTACTGGGTGCACCCCGACCACCAGGGACGTGGCTACGCGACCGACGCCGCCCGCCTGGCCGTGACCCACGGGTTCGAGGAACTGCGACTCCACCGCATCTCGGCGACCATCGTCGGCCCGAACGAGGGGTCGAAGCGAGTCGTCGAGAAACTCGGATTCACGCACGAGGGGACCAAGCGCGACGACGCGTTCGTGCGAGGCGAGTACGTCGACAGGGACGTGTACGCCGTTCTCCGCGAGAAGTGGGCGGACGACTGACCTGGATCGAAACCTACAGCACGCTCCTCGCCGTTCGGTCGCCCGTGTCACCGACAGTCCACGCCCTCCGCAACGAGATCCGTGTCGCCGTGGGGCGGTACGAGCGCGAGGTATCGAGCGGGTTCACCAAGGAGGCGCTTGCGGCGATCTGTGCGGAACTCGACCGCGACGTCGGCGAGCGCCTCCCGGCGAAAGGCGAGATGCGCGCGACGATTCGCGAGGCGGTCGGCATCGAGGCTGACGACCCCGAGACGTCGTTCCGGAAGGCAGAACTGGAAGCGATCGCCGCCACGTTGCGGGACGACTAGCCGTCCAGGGCGTCGCCGTTCAGTTCCCGGCGCAACTGCTCGACGGTGACGACCCGTTCGGCGTGGGCGTTGTGCTGGTGGATCGACTCGTCGTTGGACTGTTTCATCGTCA
>CAZIVN010000073.1:0-9991 GCA_964542685.1 uncultured Halobacteriales archaeon | reverse complement strand
GGCGATCACCGGTAATGAATGAAACTAAACCGTATCAGGGCGCCCGGTGGGCGAACGCCACGGCGCCGACGGCGCCCAGGACGAGCGTCCAGGCTGCCAGCGCGACGCCGGCGAGTGCGGGCGAGAGGCCCGCAGCGGCCAGCGAGGCCCCCTCGGCGCCAGCCGTCGGGAGGACGCCGAGTGCGGCGACCCGGTAGAGGTCCGCCGGGTTCGCGACCAGCAGGACCGTGATGGCCCCACGGGGCAGCGAGACGGTCGTCAGCAGGCCGACCGAGAGCAGGTCGTGGACGAACGTCGCCCAGACCCACACCAGCAGGACCGCGGCGAGCGCACGCGCCTTCTCCCGGATCGTCGCCGAGACGGCCACGCTCGCGACGACGCCGACGGCCCCGACGGCGACCGACAGCACGGCGTAGGGGACGAACGCCGGGAGGACAGCCGGCCCCGCCGTCGCGACGAGGACGGTCCCGCCGACCGCGAGGCCGGCGACCAGGCCGGTCGCGAACGCCACCGCGCGGCCGGCGGCGATGCCGACGAAGGCGGCCCGACGGTCGACCGGCAACACGAGCAGCGTGTCGAGCGTCCCGGTCTCGCGAGCGCCGGCGACGGCGTCGTACCCGAACGCGAGCGCCGCCAGGGGCACGAGGTACACCGACAGTTCGACGAGCGTCGCCACCGTCGCCGCGGGCCGACTCCCGGCGGCGACCGCGACGACCGACGAGAACGCCGCGAACAGGACCGCGACGCCGGCGGTCCGGCGCGTCCGACCACAGATCCGGTACTCGCGAGCGACCAGCGCGGCCAGCGACCCCGGGGCGTTCGCGCGGAGTCGGGCGAGGAGGCCGGAGTGGTCGACGCCGTCGTCGACCGCCGTCGCCGCGCGCTCGCGACGCTCGGGGTCGAGGTCGGCGGCCGCCGCGGTTCGATCGCTCACGCCGGGTCACCTCCCGCCGTCCCGGCGTCGACGGCCGCCCGGAACGTCGCCGCCAGGCCGCGTTCCTCGACCTCGAAGCCCTCGACGTCGAGGCGGTCGCGTGCGGTCGCGAGAACGTCGAACGCACGCTCCCGGGGACAGGTCAGTTCGACGCGGTCCGGGCCGGCCGCCGCGACGGTCGCGACCGGCGAGTCCTCGACCGCGCGGGCCGCGTCGGCGTCGGTGTCGGGCGCGAGCCACAGCCTGATCGTCACGTCGTCGACGTGCCGCCGGGTCAGTTCGCCGACCGCCCCGGTCGTCGCGACGCGACCGCCGTCCAGGACTGCGACGCGGTCACAGAGGGTCCCGATCTCGGAGAGGACGTGCGAGGTCATCACGACGGTGACGTCGGTGTCGTCCCGGATCGCCGACAGCACGGACTGGAAGGCGGCGACGCCGTCGGGGTCGAGGCCAGCGGTGGGTTCGTCGAGCAGGAGCAGGTCCGGATCGCCCAGCAGCGCGGTCGCCAGTCCCAGCCGGCGGGTCATCCCGTTCGAGTAGCCGCCGACCCGACGGTCGGCGGCGTCGGTCAGTCCGACCGTCTCGAGGACGCGCGCGACGCGCCGGTCGACGGCCGACACCGACCGCTGGCGGGCGTGGAACCGCAACACCTCGCGTCCGGTCAGCGTCCGGTGGAAGCCCGCCGACTCCGGCAGGTAGCCCACCCGCTCGCGGACCGCCGGGCCCGCCGCGGGGTCCCGGGAGAGAACCCGGACCCGCCCCTCGTCGGGCCGTTCGTGCCCGACCAGCAGGCGGAACAGCGTCGTCTTGCCCGCGCCGTTGGTGCCGATCACGCCCAGCGCTTCGCCCCGCTCGACGCGAAGCGACGCTCCAGACAGCGCGGTAACCGTACCGTACCGTTTCGTGACCCCGTCGACGACGACGGCGTCTGTCTCACTCATAGTATCGCCTCCAGTCCGCGTGGATCGGTTCGGCGAGGGGACGGCGGTCCACGACGCCGGGCGATTCGACGATCGGGAGGCGGCTCTCGGCGGTCCGGACCACGTCGTACGCCGGACTCCCGAGGAACGCGCGAGCGCCCGGTCGGTCGTCGGTCAACCGCTGGACGGCGCTCGTCGGGCGGTACCGCGCGTCGCCGATCCCGTCGCCGTCGGCGTCCGGGACGCTCGCCTTCGACCAGTAGTTGCCGACGCCGTCGACGGTCCAGACGACCTGCGAGCCGACGTCGTCGCGGACTGACCGGTCGTTCCGGACGAAACTGTTCGCGTACACCGTCCCGTCGACGCTGCCCGCCGAGAGGTGGACGCCGACGTCGTTCTCCACGACGAGGTTGCGCGTCACCTCGTTGCCGAGCGAGTTGTACACGAACAGCCCCTGCTCGTTGCCGACGACGTGGTTGCCCGCGATGGTACTGTCGTCGACGCTCTTGACCATGATCCCGTGGCCGGACTGGCCGCGGTTGTTCACCGCGACGTTGTCCCGGATGGTCAGGTTCTCCGAGACCATCAGCGCGTAGCCGACGTCGTTGCCGACGGCGGTGTTGTTCGCGAGCGTGTTGCCGTCGGAGTACATGTAGTGGACGCCGTACCGGAGGTCCCACAGCGTGTTGTTCTCCGCGACGACGTTCTTGGCCCACGAGTAGTAGATGCCGTCGCGGGCGTCCGTGATCCGGTTGTTCGCGACGTAGGCGTCGTCGGCCTCCCACAGCTGGATCCCGTTGCCACGCGAGGCGCGGTTCTCGACGGACTCCCGGCCCACGATCGTGTTGTCGACGAGGCGGGCGTCGCTGACGCCGTCGACCCAGATCCCGAAGGTGACGTTGGTCACCCGGGAGTGTCGCACCGTGACGCCGTGGCCGTCGACGACGATGCCCGCGTCGTTGGTGTCGGCGTCGGGGCCCGAGTCGGCGACCCAGAGGCCGTCGACGGTCACGCCGTCGGCCGCGATGGTCAGCGTGTCGCCCGCCTCGGTCCCCGACAGCAGTGCGCGCTCGCCGTCGGCGCTCGTCAGCGTGACGTTCGGCGTCGTGACGTTCACCTGGCCGTCGAAGCGGCCCGAGAGGACGACCGTGTCGCCGGGCTCGGCCGCCGACAGCGCCGCCGCGAGGTCGATGAACGAGTCGCCGTCGACCCGGGCCGTCCCGTCGGCCGTCGGCCGCTCGAACTCGTACTCCGCGGGGACATCGAGGTCGTAGCGCACCTCGCGGTCCGCGCTGGCGCTCGCGGGGTTCGGCGCGACGAGCGCACCGACACCGCCGGCGACCACCAGCAGTGCCGCGAGGACGGCACCGGTCCCCTCCGGAACGCGGGTCACTGGACGGTCACCTCCTCCTCCTCGGTCTCCTCGCCGGTCCGGTCCTCCGGCGTCTCGACCTCGTCGCCCGTCTCGTCGTCGGGTCCCTGGCCCGGCGTCCCGGCGTCCTCCCGGCCGCCAGCGTCGCCGACGGGGAGCCGTCGTCGGAGCGACCCGAGTCCGTCGCGGACCCGGGCGGGCACCTCGCCGATCGTCACCGGGTCGTCCCGGTAGTAGGTGGCGACGGCCAGCATCCCGATGGCGGTCATCGTCACGTACGCGCCGAGTCCGAACCGCGACTGGCTGGTGATGTTGGCCACCTCGTAGGTCCCCCACACCGGCGGCGTGAATCCGTCGACGCCCATCACCGGGGCGTCCGGGTCGAGCGTGTGACCGGCCTGGTAGAGACGGTACTGGATGTCCGCGAGCATGACGGTGAACAGGCCCACCGTGCCCGCGAACTGGTACGTCAGGCCGCGCTTCAGTGTCTCGGTGCTCGGCGCCAGCGACACGAACACGTTCAGCGCCGCGACGCCGACGAAGGCGAACGGACCGAGCGACCACTCGGGCACGTCGACGGCCTTCGGGTGGGGGTCGTAGTTGGGCTGCCAGTACACCGGGTCCGGGTAGTAGAACCCGATGTAGCTGTTGAGCGCGGCCATCTCCGCGTAGTCGCCCGCGATGCGCGGGTACGCGTACAGCTCCAGTCGCAACGTCGTGCTGGGGTACTGGACGGCGTCCACGCTGATGACCCACATCGGGAAGGCGAGCGCGACGACGGTCAGCACGGCCGCTACCGCCGGCAGGAGCCGGCGGGCCTCGCGGAACTCGTCTATCGTGGGCGGTTCGTAGTCCATGAGTGGGCACCTCCTGTGGGGTCCCCGGCGGCGGCCCGGAGTGGGCCCGGACCGGGAACGGAGCGGGCGGGGGATCAGCCCTCCCGCGGTTCGACGATCATCCGCGAGCGCATCTCCAGGTGCAGTGCACTGCAGAAGTACGTGCAGTACACCCAGTAGACGCCCGGATCGTCGGCCGTGAACGTCGTCTGACGGGTGTCCTGGGGCGCGACCGCCAGGTTGACGTCGTGTTCGGGGATGGCGACGCCGTGGACGATGTCGCGGATGCCCTCGACGTTGGTCACCGTCATCGTCACATCGTCGCCCTCCTGTACCGTGAACTCCCGGAGGCCGTACTCGCTGCGCTTGGCCGAGAGGTTGACCTCGACCGTCGAGTCGTCGACCCGTTCGACGCCGGAGTCGCCCTCCTCGATGAACGGCCGGTCGCCCTCGTAGTCGGCAGGGTCCCACACCGTCGCCGGGTCGAGTTTGTCGCGGTGAGCGAACACGCAGTCGTGCGGTTCGGGGTAGGCCGGGTGGTCGGCGACCAGTTCCATCTCCGTCTCGCCCTGGCCGATGTAGATCAGCTGGTCGTTGTCCGGGTGGATCGGGCCGACCGGCAGGAACCGGTCTTTCGAGAGCTTGTTCAGCGAGACGAGCCACTCCCCGTCCGGATCCGTCGTCATCGCCTCCAGTGCCTGGATGTGCCCGGGGTTGTAGTGGACGTCCTGCTTCTCGATGATCGGCTCCGTCGAGCCCTCCTCGGCGTCGACGGCGGCCTCGATGTCCCACTTGGCGACCTGCGAGTCGATGAACAGCGCCTTGTACGCGTGGCCGTTCCCGTCGTAGGTCGTGTGTAGCGGTCCGAGGCCGACCTTCGGCCGGCCGACGACCGCGTCGGTCGGGTCCGAAACCTCGCTCAGTTTCGCGATGTCGATGATCGTCACCGTCGGCGAGAGCTTCCCGGCGACCATCGCGTAGTCGCCGTTCGGTTCGATCTCGACGCAGTGGGGGCTCTTGGGCGTCGGGATGTACCGGACGATCGGGCGGTCGCCCTGGTTGAGCGACGACTCGCGAGTACCGTCGACGATGGGGACGCCGTTGACCTCGCGGTCGTAGTTCCCGTTGTCGACGGCCTCCTGGATCGCCGGCACGTCGAAGGCCTTGACCCAGTCGCGGTCGTCGCGGGTCATGCCCTCCAGTTTCGTCGCCTCCTCGCTGTTGTACGCCGAGGAGATGGCCCAGCGGCCGTCCTTGTCGGTGTCGAGGATGTCCAGGTTCCCGTCGACGGTGACCTGCCACAGCGGCTCCATCGACTGGGGGTCGATGGCGGTGAACAGCGACTCGTACTCGTCGGGGCTGTGGACGTTCCGGCCGTCGTTGGGCACCGGCGCGCGGAACTCGCCGTTCCCGAACAGGTAGTCGGTGTTCGGACTCTGGACCGCACAGCCGTGGATCGCCTGGACGTTCGGGACGTCCAGCATCGCGTCGGTCTCGAAGTACTTCAGCGAGACCCGTGCGATGCGGCCGTTGGCCTTGTCGTTGACCCAGAGGTACTCGCCGTCGTAGTCGCCGTCCGTCTCGGAGAGGACGGGGTGGTGGTTGTCCCCCCAGGTGTAGTCACCGCCCTGGTCTTCCAGGATCTCCCGGGACTT
This sequence comes from uncultured Halobacteriales archaeon, assembly GCA_964542685.1. Lineage (GTDB taxonomy): Archaea > Halobacteriota > Halobacteria > Halobacteriales > Natrialbaceae > CAZIVN01. Next base: position 4,274 of record CAZIVN010000073.1, on the reverse strand, counting down.
CTCGTCGTAGCCGTAGCCACGCGCCCCCTCCGTGTTGAACACGGGGATGCGCTGGAGTTCCCGCATCGACGGGATGCCGATCACGCGGATCTCGCCGGAGTGACCGCCCGACCAGAAGCCGTAGTACTCGTCTTTCTCGCCGGGGGCGACGGTGTGGTCGTGGCTCCCGCCGGAGGAACCGCTGCCGTCGCCACCGCTGCCGAACATGCTCGCACAGCCGGCCAGCCCGGACACTGTTCCGACGGCCGCGCCGGCTTTCATGAGGTCCCGGCGGCCCAGTTCCAGGCCCGCCAGGTCGATGGTCGAATCCCGTTGGTCGGCGTCCGTTGCCGGCCCCTCGACGTCGTCGAGGACCGCCGAGAGCTGTTCTTCGTGCTCGTCCAGTACGGTCTCCGGGTCGCGGCTGGACGTACCGTCGGCTGTTGACGTCTCGTTTGCTGTCATGGGTGTGTGTGGATCGTAGCGTGCTAGCTGTCGAGTGGGGTCACTCGACGACGGTTACCGTGCCTTTCATCCCGTTCATCTCGTGGGGGATGCAGTAGTACTCGTACTCGCCGGGCGTCTGGAAGGTGTGTTCGTACGTTCCACCCTCCTCGATGTTCCCTTCCTGCCCGTCCTCGTAGCCGCTGACGGCCGCGTCCTGCGAGTCGAACCCGCCGGACGCGAAGTACTCGGCGTCGTCCGGAATCGAGTCCTCGTAGGCAGTGATCGTGTGACCGATACTGCCGACGTTCTCCCAGGTGACCGTCGTGCCGACCTCGACCTCGATGCTGTCAGGCGAGTACACCAGTTCGTCGGTCATGTCGACCGTCGTCGAACTGCTCCCGCCGTCCGACCCGTCGCTCCCGTCGGATCCGTCGCCACCGTCGGATCCGTCGCCACCGTCGCCGCTACAGCCCGCCAGCGCCGTCGCACCGGCGACGACACCGGTCGTTACCACGAACCGTCGTCGCGTGAGTTCGTCGGTCATCGTTGCGTGCAGGTCGACGTAACCACGTAGCCCTACTTAATCGACGCTCGGATTCTCAGCCGTCTGGAACCGGCGCGAACGTGTTCGGCCAGGGAGTGATGGGGGGCGTCGACCGGGCTCCGTCGACGCCACTCTGCACCGTCGAGGCGGGTCGTGTGGGGACCGAGAGAGTGTCGAGACGACGCGGCGCGCGGTGGGCCTGCGAGGACCGCCTACGCCACGCCCACGCTCGTGTCGACGCTGATCGGGTCACCGTCGGCGTCTGTCACCTGGGTCGTGTCACCCCCCAGTGTCACGAAGTACAGCGTGTTCGAGTCGCTGGCGTTGACGTACGACACCTCCAGGTCACTGTCGCCGGTCCAGTCCAGGCCGGCGACGGTCGTCTTGACCGCGGTGCCGTCGCCCAGCACGCTCGTCGTGGTGCCGTCGGCGGCGAGCAACTGGACGTTCTGACTGCTGTCGACGAGGGGCACTCTCGGCGGCGCCGTCCCGTCGAACTGCCGCGGTGCGCCGATGCCGTAGTTGTTGTTCGATCCGGGACCGACACCGGTCGACGTCGTGGCGTCGCCGTCGACGTACGTGACTTCCTGGGACGTGCCGAGGAACGTCAGGTCCGGGTCCCCATCGGCGTTGTAGTCGGCGACACCGGCGACGGCCTCCCCGGTGACGGCGCTCCCGCCGGCGGTCACTTCGGTCGGTGACTCCCCGGGACTGACCCGGTAGATGGCGTCGCTGGCGCTGGTGTTGACGTAGAAGACGCTGGTCTGGCCGCGCCAGGTGCCCACGCCCAGCAGCGCCGAACTCGTCTTCGCGTCGCCGGTCACGAGCGTCGTCGTCTCGTTCGTGTCGTCGATCAGTGTCAGGTCGCCGCCGCCCGTGACGTACGGAATCTCGAGGCGGTCGTCGCCGTCGAAGTCGACCTCCTTGGGACCGATCGCCGCCACGGTCGCGTCGTAGGCGGTGACGGTGCCGTCCGGTGCGATCGACCGGAGTCCGCTCGCGCCGTTGGCGAAGACGAGTTCCGTCCGTTCGAGCGTCGGTTCCGGGGGCGCCCCGGCGCGGAACTCGTAGGTCGCCTGGGCCCCGTCGACGACCACCTTCGCGCGGTGGGCCGTCAACTGGGTGAGGTTGACCGTCGCCTCGACCCGTGCGACGACGCCGCGCGACCAGGAGTCGCCGTCGAGCAACGTGACGTTCGTCTCCGTGACGTATCGGCCGTCGACCAGCACGTCGACCGACTCCTCGCCGTGTGGAATCGTTCGCTTGCCGACGTTTTTCACGTACAGCGTCAGGGTGTCGTCGGTGGCGTTGTACTCGCCGCTGGCGTCGCCCGGATCGTTCAGGATCTCGATGTCGGTCCTGAGCTCGTCGGCGTCGTCGGTCGCCGCTCCACGGATTCCCTGGTCGAGGCGCAGTGCCTGGTCGGCGATGGCGCCGCCGACCGCCACGGTGACGACGATGCCCGCGATGAACAGGACGAGCAGCGACGCTGGGTGTTCTGCCACCTACGCCCACCTCCGGGGAGCGCCGACGCCCATCGCGTCGAGTGGTGGCACTCGCGGGCAAGAAGGTTTCCGGCCGCTCCGGGTCGAACCGACCGACCGGGCACCGATGGCGAGTGAACCGCCCCCGGCGGGGCGGGAAACGTCGGTGTTCCAAGATTTATTCGACTATATACTCAGAATATAAACTTTTATTTGCCACATGTGAGCACGACCCGTATGCGTCGCCGACGATTCGTACAGGCGTTCGCGGCACTGGGCAGTCTCAGTATCGCCGGCGAAGGTGTGCTGGCGGCGGACACGCAACTCGAACCCGGGACCTGGTACGACGCCACGGTGACCGACGTCACCGATGGCGACACGCTCGACGTCGTACTGGACAGCGACGGCACGGAGTACGAGATCAGAACACTCGGGTTCGACTCGCCGGAGACCAAACGGAACAACCGGTACGAGGAAGTCCGGGAGTGGGAGGGCATCGAGGACGACAACTACCTCGCCGACTGGGGCGAGAACGCGAAAGACTACGCACAACAGCAGTTGCCGGACGGCACGAACGTCCGGATCGCGGTCGACGAGAACGAGGACGAGGAGGACCCGTTCGGCCGACTGCTCGCGTACGTCCGGTACGACAAGAGCGGCGACGGCTCGTTCGACACGCTGTACAACCGCGAGATGCTCGAACTCGGCTACTCGCGGGTGTACGGATCGAGTCTCACGCGCCACGACGAGTTCTGGCAGGCCGAGCGGAACGCTCGCGACGCCGGCCGGCGGGTCTGGGGGCAGTCCGACCCCGGGAACACCACCGAAGTGAACAACGACCCCGTCGACGAGGTGTGGGCGCCCGACGCCTCCTCGGTCCGGACCGACACGGGTGCCATCGACCCCTCGCGGGTGCCCGTGTTCGCGGCGTCGACCGCCTACCAGTCGCTCGGGACCGACGGCATCGACTACACCGACATCCCGCTGGTCGGCCTCGACGAGGCGAACAACGCGGCGCTGGTCGGGGGACTGCCCATCGACGAGAGCCGCGAGGACGACGCCGTCGGCCAACACCAGGTGTTCCTGACGAACCTGATCGACTACCTCGCCTCGACGAGCGGCCGGGTGCTCATCTCGGGTGGCAACCGCGAGTTCAACGCCGGCAACGCCTTGTCGAACGAGGACGCCGTCGTCTACCAGCGCTACCTCGAGGGGGTCGGCATCGAGTTCGAGGGGATCAACCGCCTGGACACCACCTACGGCAACAGCCTCGACAGCGCACGCGCCATCGTCGTGACGAACCCGCCACAGGCGTACTCGACGGGCGAACTGGACGCGCTGTCGACGTTCGTCTCGAACGGCGGCGCGGTCGTCATGATGGCCGACGCCGACGCGAGCGACACCGCACGCTCGAACCTCGACGACGTCGCCGCCGGCATCGGCTCGGACCTCCGGGTCAACGACGACAAAGTGTTCGACGACGACAGCAACGCCGGGGGTTCGAACCTCGTGGTCACCTCGAACTTCGACACCTCGTTCCCGCTGTTCGACGCCTACAGCGACGACAGCGGGAGCGGGAACACCGCGCCGTCCTGTAGCATCGTCAATCCCAGCGACAGCGACACCGTCTCGGGCACGGTCACCGTCCAGGTCGACGCCAGCGACAGCGAGGACAGCGACGACAGCCTGACCGTCGATGTGGCCATCGACGGCGGCACGTGGCAGACGGCGACGTACAACTCGACCTCCGGTTACTACGAGTACGACTGGGACACCACCGCGGTGAGCGACGGCGACCACACCGTCGACGCCCGGGCGAC
>CAZIVN010000072.1:0-10085 GCA_964542685.1 uncultured Halobacteriales archaeon | reverse complement strand
GGGTCGTCCCAGTCCATCCAGACGCCGAACGACTGGAAGTCCTCCTGGAGGCCCTGGAGGCTGTCCTCGGCGAACTCCCGGCAGGCGTCGAGGAAGGCGTCGACGCCGTACTCCTCGATGTCCTTCTTGTTCTCGAAGTCGAGTTCCTCCTCGACTCTGGTCTCGATGGGGAGCCCGTGCATGTCGTAGCCCGGCCGGTCGGTGACGTCGTACCCTTGCATCGACTTGTACCGGACGTACACGTCCTTCAGCGTCTTGTTCCAGGCGTGGCCCATGTGGGCCGACCCGGAGGTGTACGGCGGGCCGTCGACGAAGAAGTACGGGTCACCGTCCGATCGGTGCTCGCGGGTCTGCTCGTAGGCGTCGACCGCGTCCCAGTGGTCGAACACCCGGTCCTCGATCGCGTGTGGATCGTACTGATCCGACACGTCCCCGAAACGTTCCATGTCGGAACACAACGACTCGGGGGTTAAAAACCGCCCCGGTCCTGCAGACGGGTCGGGACGCCCCGGGGCTCCCGACTCAGTCCGCGGGATCGCCGGACGAGGACGGGATCACCGTCCGCCGCGGCGCGACGGGGCGAGTCGCGACCCAGACGACGACTGCCGCGAGTGCCGATGCGACGCCGGCCACCGCGACAACACGAACGGGACCCAGGGCGTCCGCGACCCCGCCCGCGCCGATCCTGGCGACCCCGCCGGCCAGGGACAGGACCATCGAGACGGCCGAGAGCACCGTCGCCCGACCGGCGTCGGGCAGGCGGTCGTTGAGGTACTGGTTGCGAACCGGCAGCAGGACCGACCGCAGGGACCGGTAGAGGAACCCGACTGCCAGGACGAGCCCCGGGACGAACAGGAGGACGCCGTAGGCGACGCCGACGACCGGCGCGAGTGCGGCCAGCGTCCAGCGGGTACCGACCCGGTCGCGGAGCGGGCCGACCGCGGCACCGCCGGCCGCCGAGGCCAGCTTGAACCCGGCGTAGAGGACGCCCAGCTGGGCCGCGCCGAAGCCCACCGCGCGGTAGGCCGGCTGTTCGAAGCTGCGGGTGACGTCGAACGCGACCAGCACCAGCAGCGAGTACAGGATCACCCACCGGAGGTCGGCCCGGGCGGCCACCCGGCGCAGGCTGTCGACGGCGTCGCCGGGTCCGAACTGCTCGTCGTCGCCCCCGGGGTCGCCCTCGCCCGTCGCGGCGGGCAGACTCGCGAGCAGTGGGACGCCCAGCGCGGCCAGGCCCGCGTTGACGACGAACGGTGCGGTGGGGGCGAATCCGTAGGCGACGCCGCCGACGACCGCCGTCGCCGCCGAGGCGGTCAGCAGGGCGGCCCGGGACCGGCCCTCGACCGCCGCGAAACGATCCTCGTCGCCGGTCGTCGCGAGTAACTCGTACAGGTAGGCGTCGGTCGTTCCCGAGCGCAACGCCCAACCGACGCCGAGGAACACCTTCAACAGGAGGAACGTCGCGCCGGCGTCGGCGACGGCGTAGCCGCCGACCCCGACCACACGACAGAGACTGCCCAGTGCGAGCGTCCCGCGCCGCCCGAGCCGGTCTGCGAGGTAGCCAGTGGGCACCTCGGCCAGCAGGAGGGAGAAGGAGAACACCGCGCCCGCCAGTCCGACGAACGCGAGACTGAACCCCTGGTCCAGGAGGTACAGCACGCTGACTGGGACGTAAAAGCCCAGCGAGAGGGTTACCTGGTACGCGTAGTACCGACCGATCGGTCCGGGACGGAGGCGTTCGCTCATGTGTCGTCGTAGGAGTACCAGTCTTATGAAAATTCTCGAAAACTGACTTTTGTAAGCGGAAGTTCGGGAACCCGTTTACGAAACCGAACTGATATGTTCGGCCCACGCGTCACCGACAGTTAAGCGGGACGCGGCGGTACCTGCGAGCATGGACGACAGTGAGGACGCGCCGCGCGCGTTCGGTGGCCTCACCACCGAGGACGCCTTCGCGCTCGTCGGGCACGAGGTCCGCCGGGAGATCCTGCTCGCCCTGAGCGACCCCGGACCCGACCGGAACCCGCCGGCGATGGCGTTCTCGGACCTGTACGCGGCAGTCGACGCCGACGTCGACACCAGCCAGTTCAACTACCACCTCCAGCAGTTGCTGGGCCACTTCGTCGAGTCCCGCGGGGAGAGCACCGCCCACGGCAACGACGCGTTCGTCGTCGACGAGGCCGACTCGGGCCCGTACGCGCTCAGACCGGAGGGCGTCCTGCTGATGTGGACAGTCCGGGCGAGTACGGCCCCCGCCGACCCGGACCTCGACCCGTTCGCGGTCGGCGTCGACTGTCACCACTGCGGGGCGCCGGTCGAGGCCGCCTACGAGAACGCACTGTTCGTCGTGGAGTGTCCCGACTGTGGCTACCACTACGACTACAACCTCACGCCCCCCGGCGTCGTCCACGGGACCGACGACCGCACAGAGATTCTCGACCGGGTCGCGGACTACAACCGCACCGTCCGGTCCGGGTTCGCCCGCGGTATCTGCCCGCTGTGTGCCGGCCGCGTCGACGAGCGGTTCGTCGACCCCGCCGAGACCAACTATCCCGGCCGGGACCGCCGGGCGGTCCTGATCCACCGCGCCTGCGACCACTGTGGCAACATCGACTACCTCACCGTCGGCGAGTACCTCCTGACCGACGCCGGACTGATCGCGTTCTGCCACGAGCGCGGCGTCGACGTTCTCGACGGCCCCCTCTGGACGCTGTCGTTCGTCGCCACCGACGAGGCCGTCGACGTCCTCGGGACGGACCCCTGGGAAGTGGCGTTCGACCTCGAACTGTCCGGCGACCGCTTCCGGGTCGTCCTCGACGAGACGCTCTCGGTGGTCGAGCGAACGGCCGACTGAGTCGGGCGCCGGCGGGCTACGGTTCGAACTGCCACTCCTCGTCCGCGTCCTCGTCGATGGCCGCCGCGTCGTCGCCGAGGCCGCCCCGATAGTACCACACCACGGCGACGATACCGAGCGCGGCCAGGCCCTGGAGGACGGTCACCGCGACGAAGAAGACGCCGAACGACACCCCGCGGTCGGTGACCAGGGCGGGCGGGACCAGCAGTGACGCCGCGGCGACGACGACGCAGGCGAGTACGAGCGCCCACCCGCGGCGCGGGAGCGCGTCGAGCAGTCCGCGTCGGCGTGGCATCGCCCGGGCCTCCGGACTGGACGCACTTATACGGTTTAGTTTCACTGTTTACCGGTGATCGCCGGTACCGTACGGGCGATCACCGGTAATGAATGAAACTAAACCGTATTAGTCGCACGTCCCGCAGTCCCCGGTGGCGCCGTCCCGGGGGCCGCGGCCGCGACCCGTCGCGTTCAAGAGCGTCCTCGTCGAACCGCCACCGATGCCAACGTTTCCGGACCCCGAGGACCGCCTCGTCCTCGAACCGGACTGCGGGCGCTGTCCCGACCTCGCCGACTGTCGGGACCGGATCGCCTGGGGGAACGGCCCCCGCGACGCCGAGGTGATGGTGGTGGGAGAGGCGCCGGCAGCCGGCGCCGACCCGGAGGACGGCGACTCGTCGGTCGATCCGTGGCGCGGCGGCAACCGCACCGGCGTGGCCTACACCTCCGCCCACTCCGGCCGGCGGATCCGCGAGTTGCTCGCGGGGGTCGGCTACCCCGAGGCCTTCTACACGAACGCCGTCAAGTGCTTTCCCGCCGACCCCGAGGACCCCTCGACCAACCGCGAACCGACCGCGGCCGAACGCGAGCGGTGTCGCGACCACCTCCTGACCGAACTGGACGCCGTCGACCCGGCCGTCGTCGTCCCGACCGGCAAACACGCGACGACGAGCCTCTTCGCCGCGGCCGACCGGGACCTCGACAGGTTTCTCGACGCGGTCCTCGCGCCCGTCTCCCTCCCCGAGCTGGGCGTGACGGCGCTGCCGCTGTTGCACCCGAGTTACCAGGCCGTCTGGCGCTCGCGACTGGGCTTTTCCGACGCGGCGGCCTACCGCTCGGCAGTCGGAGACCGACTGGACGACTGCGTGCCGTAGGGGGCGTCTCTCGCCGTGCGAAAGGCCTATGCTCCCGGCTCCGGCACGTTCGAGTATGCTCGCCGTCGCGCTGTTCGGCATCGAGGATCCGGTGTTCCTCATCATCGCCGCCTTCCTCGTGACCGTGTTCTTCGCGCTGTTTCTGGTGTTCCGGCGGACGATCACCGGGTTCAAGGAAGGGATGGAGCAGGGCAAGAACCGGTAGCCCCGGCGCCGTCGCGGGTCTCTCCTTCTCGTCCCGCCGTTGCTCGCCTCGCTACAGCGCCCGCTCGACGGCCTCGACGGCCGCCTCGACGTCCGCCCGGTCCACGTCCAGGTGCGTCGTGAACCGGACGAGGTAGTCGTCGAACGCCGACCCCTGGACGCCTTCCGCCTCGCAGGCCGCCAGGAACGCCTCGGCGGTCAGTCCCGCCGCCGTCGTGTCCACGAGGACGATGTTCGTGTCCGGTGGCTGGACGGAGAGTCCCGAGAGGGCGTCCAGGCCCTCCGCGAGGACCGCGGCGTTTTCGTGGTCCACCGCCAGGCGCTCGCGGTTCTCCAGGGCCACGAGTCCGGGCGCGGCGACCACGCCGGCCTGGCGCATCCCGCCACCCAGCAGCTTCCGGATCCGGCGGGCCTCGGCGATAAACGACGCGCTCCCACAGAGCATCGACCCGACGGGCGCGCCAAGCCCCTTCGAGAGGCAGAACAGGACGGAGTCGACGGGGGCGACGAACTCGCGGGCCGGCACGTCGTGGTGGACCGCCGCGTTGAACAGGCGCGCCCCGTCGAGGTGGACCGGCACGTCCATGTCGCCGGCGGCCTCGGCGGCCGCGGCGATGTCCTCGGGCGGGACCGCGACCCCGCCGCGGGCGTTGTGGGTGTTCTCCAGGCAGATCAGGCCCGTTCCGGGGCGGTGGAGGCTCTCGGGGACGAACGCCTCGCGGAGTTGCTCCGGCGTCGGACAGGCCCGCTCGCCGGCGTCGACGGTCCGGACCTGGAGCTGTGAGTGCTGGGCGAACCCGCCCAGTTCCCAGCGGTAGACGTGACTCTCCCGTTCGACGACCGCCTCCTGGCCACGCTCGGTGTGGACGCGGGCGGCGATCTGGTTGCCCATCGTTCCCGTCGGGACGAACAGGGCGTCGTCGGTGCCCAGAATCTCGGCGGCGCGGGCCTCCAGTCCGTTGACGGAGGGGTCCTCCTCGTACACGTCGTCGCCGACGTCGGCGTCCCGGGCGGCCTCGCGCATCCGTTCGCTCGGTCGCGTCACGGTGTCGCTGCGAAGGTCTATCATGGGAACAGGGTCGTCCGGCGCGGGCAAATACTCCCCGGTAGCGGAGCCGGGACCGCGCCCCGCGGGCCAACGCTTACGCCCGCGGCAGCCCCACGCTCACACATGCGCACCATCGAGTGGGACGGCGACCGGGACTGCGTCCGGATGGTCGACCAGACGAAGCTCCCGGCGACGTACACCGACTATCGCGCCGAGACCGTCGCGGACCTCGTCGCGTCCATCGAGGCCCTCCGCGTGCGCGGCGCGCCGGCGCTGGGGGCCGCAGGGGCGTACGGGGTCGCGCTGGCCGCCAGGGAGGCCGAGCCCGGGGACGACTACGTCGAGCGGGTCCGCGACCTGGCCGAGCGCGTGGCCGACGCGCGCCCGACGGCAGTCAACCTCCGGCGGGAGGTCGAGGCCGCACTGGAGGTCGTCGCCGACGCCGCGACGCCCGCCGCGGCCCGCGAGCGGAGCCTCGACCACGCCGAGGCCGTCGCCGACGAGGACGTCCGCCGGAACCGTCGGATCGGCGAGCACGGCGCCGAACTGCTCTCGGACGGCGACCGCGTGATGACTCACTGCAACGCCGGCGCCCTGGCGACCGTCGACTGGGGGACGGCGCTTGGCGTGGTCTACAGCGCCCAGGAGGCCGGCAAGACGGTGTCCGTGCTGGCCCCCGAGACGCGACCGCTGAACCAGGGCGCCCGGATCACGACCACCGAACTGCTGGAGCGTGACGTCGACGTGACGCTGTTGCCCGACAGCGCCGCCGGCCTGGCGATGGCCGAGGGACGGGTCGACGCGGTCGTCGTCGGTGCCGACCGCGTGACGCTGACCGGCGGCGGGCCCGACGGCGACGAGGCCGTCGTGTTCAACAAGATCGGAACGTACGAACACGCCGTCCTCGCGGACCGGCACGACGTCCCGTTCGTCGTCGCCGCGCCGACGTCGACGGTCGACGCCGCGCGAGACGCCGACGAGGTGGAGATCGAACGCCGCGCCCCGGGCGAGTTGCGGGAGATCTACGGTGCTCAGAACGCGCCCGAGGACGTGCCGGTGTACAACCCCGCGTTCGACCGGACGCCGGCGAGCCTCGTCGACTCCCTCGTCACCGAGCGCGGCGCGTTCGAACCGCCACTCGACCGGGCGACGCTGCTGGGCGAGTCGGCGCCGACCGCGGAGTAAGGCGGACCAGGGAACTTTTCGTCGCCGCCGCCAAGCGTCGACCATGGACGACATCGGACGCCGCCGCCTGCTGGGGGCCGCCGCGACGACTGGGACCGCGGGCGCCGCGGGCCTCGGAGCGGGGTCGGCCGGGGCACAGTCGGGCGACGCGACGGACCGACGCGGCGAGGAGACGGTGACGGTCGTCGTCGGCCCCGACGGCGAGTTCGTCTTCGAGCCGGCGCGGGTGTGGGTCGATCCGGGGACGACCGTCGAGTTCGTCTGGGAGTCGGACAACCACAACGTCGTCGTCGAGGACTCGCCCGCCGAGTCGGACTGGCTCGGGACCCCGAACGCACCCAGGGAGACCTACGACGCGGGCTACGAGTTCGGCCACACGTTCGACGTCGAGGGGACCTACGAGTACTACTGCGACCCGCACCGCGGTGCCGGGATGGTCGGGACGGTGTTGGTCGGCGACGACGCGGGGTCCGGCGGGGGGAACGAGGGGCTCCGTCCGCTCCTGGGGATGATACTGCTGACCTTCGTCGCCGGCGCCGTCGGCGGCTACCTCCTGGTGAACCGCGGCGGCGACGGCGACGGTGACGCGGCGGAGTCGTCGGATTCTTGAGGCGTCCGGTGGACGCTCCCGGTATGCGACTCCACGACCGGCGGTCGTTCCTCCGTCGAACTGCCGGCGTCGTCGTCGCAGTCGGCGTCGGGTCCACGGCGGCGACCGCGCGAGGCGCCGCGGATCGAATCGACACCGAAGTCCCGGTCCGGGTCGGCGCGGACGGCGAACTCGTCTTCGCGCCGGAACTGACCCGAATCTCGGTCGGCACGACGGTACGGTTCGTCTGGGAGAGCGACAACCACAACGTCGTCGTCGACAGCGAACCGGGCGGCGCCGACTGGAACGGAACGCCCGACGGCGCTGGCACTGTCTACGACGCGGGCTACGAGTACACTCACACCTTCGAGACGCCCGGTCGCTACGAGTTCCACTGCGAGCCACACGAGTCGGCGGGCATGACGGGCGCCATCGAGGTGTACGAACCGGACGTGACCGTCACGGTCGGTCCCGGCGGCGAACTCGCCTACGACCCCGAGACGCTCGAGGTCGACCGCGGAACGATCGTCAGGTGGCTCTGGGAGGGTGACAACCACAACATCGCGGTCGAGAGCCACCCGGACGACGCCGCGTTCGCCGGGACGCCGGGCGACGAGTTCTACGACGCCGGGTACGAGTTCGTGTACCCCTTCGACACCGCCGGGACCTACGAGTACTACTGTACGCCCCACCGGGCGGCGGGAATGGAGGGGACGGTCCTGGTCGGTGACGCTGCCACCACGACCCCCAGTCCCCGCTCTGGTACGGTGACCGTCGTGGTCGGCCCCGGTAACGAACTCGCCTTCGAACCGGCGGACATCACGATCGAACGGGGGACGACGGTGCGCTGGGTCTGGGAGGGCGACAACCACAACGTCGTCGTCGACAGTCAACCGGACGGCGCCGACTGGCAGGGGACGCCGGGCGGCGAGGAAGAGTTCTACAACGCCGGCTACGAGTACAGCCACACCTTCGAGACCGTCGGCATCTACGACTACTACTGCACGCCACACCAGTCGGCGGGCGAGGTCGGATCGATCGAAGTCGTCGAGGCCGGTACGACGACCACGCCGGAGACCACTTCCAGCGCCGGCACCACCACGGACGACGACGGGACGACCACCGACGCTGCCGACAGCGCGACCGACGCGGACGCCGAGTCGGTCCCCTTCCGGGGTCCGGCGGTCGTCGGCACCGGCGCGCTCGCGGCCGGTGCGCTCGCGCGCCTCCGGCGACGACTCACCGACGACGGCGAGTGACCCCGGCAAGCCCGACGCCCTCGGCCAGCGTTTTGAACGTGGCTCGTCACCGTCGAAGTATGGTCGAACTCGACACCGTTCCGCTCGGCCCGACCGGCACGTCAGTCAGCGAGATCGCCTTCGGCACCTGGCGCTTCGGCCGCGAGAACGAGGACGGCGACGTAGAGATCGGCGAGGAGCGGGCTCACGAACTGTTAGACGCCTACGCCGCCGCCGGCGGGAACTTCATCGATACCGCGGACGTGTACGGCGGTGGCCAGAGCGAGGCGTGGATCGGCGACTGGCTGGAGGGACGGGACCGCGAGGACTACGTCGTCGCCTCGAAGATCTACTGGCCGACGCGCCCGGACGACCCCAACGGCCGGGGCCTCTCCCGGAAGCACCTCCGGGACAGCATGGGGAAGATTCTCGACCGGCTCGGCACCGACTACGTCGACCTGCTGTACATCCACCGGTGGGACGACGACACGCCCGCCGAGGAGTTCCTGCGAACGCTGGACCGGTTCGTGCGCGACGGGAAAGTCAACTACCTGGGCACGTCGACGCTCGCCCCGAACGCCTGGAAGGTCGCCCGTGCCAACGAACTGGCCGCCCGCGAGGGGTACGAACCGTTCACGCTGGCCCAGCCCCGGTACAACCTGGTCGACCGCGAGACGGAGTACGACTACCTGGCGATGTGTGACCACTACGACGTCGGCGTCTGTCCGTGGAGCCCGCTCGCACAGGGCTTTCTCACTGGGAAGTACGAACGCGACGGCGACCTCCCGGAGACGAAGGCCGGTGCCTCCGAACGGTTCCAGGAGAACTACCTCACCGAGGAGAACTTCGAGGTCCTGGACGAGGTCCGTGCCGTCGCCGACGCCGTCGACGCCACGCCCGCACAGGTCGCGCTCGCGTGGCTGGAACGGCACCCGCAGGTCACCGCCCCGCTGGTCGGTGCCCGGACCGTCGACCAGCTTGAGGAGAACTTGGCGGCCGCGACGGTCGAGTTGACCGACGAGCAGTTCGAGCGACTGGCCGAGGCCAAGGCGTCGCCACAGGGGTTCTGATCTCCGGCACCGTTCTGTCGTCCGGTTCCGCGGCCCCGGTGGGTACTTCCGGCGCCCACTCCGTGTCACCGTCCACCAATATAAGGGCGTATTACGAAAATAGTCCATATACAGCACAGATTCTTACGGCTCGACGCGAGAGAATCGTGTAACCATGAGTGCACACGCGGACCTCGAGGCTCGCACCGAACGACCGACCTTACCCGAGACGATCAGTTCGCCGAACGCCAAGCTCGTCTACTTCTACGTCGACGTGCGGGGCGAGGCGACCGTCTCGGACCTGCAGTCCGACCTGGGGCTCCCGAAGATGTCCCTGTTCTCGGTGCTTGACTCGCTGGACAGCGAGAACCTGGTCGAACGCGACGGGCAGCGCGTCCGCGTCGCCTGACCACGACCAACACCCCACCAACCGCACCAACCGCACCCACCCCACCCGCCGCAGAGTACCGTCCCCTCTACTCGTGCCGGTTCGCCGTAGCGACGGCGCCTCCGCTCGCGAGTGCGAACTGTCGCAAAATCCGAAATAGTCGCGTGTAGTCTGTCGATTCCGCGGTGGAATCAGTTGCGAACGACGTTGGTCGCGCGCGGGCCCTTGGGGGCCTGATCGATGTCGAAATCGACGTCCTGTCCTTCTTCGAGGTCCGGGCCGCCAACGTCCTCCATGTGGAAGAAAACGTCCTCGTCCGCGTCCTCAGTCGAAATGAAACCGTAACCGCCAGTGTCGTTGAAGAAATCAACTTTGCCGT
>CAZIVN010000071.1:0-10111 GCA_964542685.1 uncultured Halobacteriales archaeon | reverse complement strand
CTGGTGACGGCGATGTGGTCGTCGACGTTGCAGTCCACGCCCAGGACGTTCGAATCCTCGGCTTTCTCAGGACTGTCTACGTCGAGTTCCCGTTCCATCACTGCGTGCAGGTAGAACTCGTCGGCTTCGCTGTCGTAGTGGACGGTACTGGCCGAAAAGGAGTAGTCCTCGTCGAGTACGTACTCGCCGTGCGGCGTGCCCTCGGGATTCTCTGGCAGGTCGTACTCGCACTCTACTCTCCCATTGACAGTGGCGAGACTCACCCTATCGCGGTGGTACGTGGCGGCTCGTTTGTCGTAGACGATGCTGAACGTGTCGTACTCGGGGCGACTCGTGGTCTCACCGTCTGCGAGCCTGTCTACGCAGTTGTCGATATCTTTGATCGCGCGTTTGATGGCTTTCTGCACGAGATTTGCGTGCAAGTAGTCGGTCTCCTCACGGAGGTCGTCGTACAGTGCTCCTTCAGCGGCGCTTTTGCTGGTTACACAGTCCGCGTCGGGATACCGCCACGCCCACTCGCTGGTGCGGTTCGCGCAGTGTTGAAAGAGGTCGTTGGTGGCGTGGAGGTCGCCCTTGCGGTCGTCGGGCACGTCGAGGCGAACGCGCACGGTGCGTGTGACCTCCCACGCCATACATGTCACATGACTATGGCTTTCTTTATTAATATTTTTGTGAGCGTTCAGGAGTCAGCAGTGGCATCGTCAGTGGCGTGGGTCACGGAGCGGACGCGCTTCCTCCAACGGCTGAAGCCGTAGGCTTCCGCGCTGTACCGCTGTGAGACTTGACTCCGGGGAAAGCCTATACTTGGGCCGCCCGTAACCCCGGTATGGTCAACACGGACGCCCTGAAGATCGGTGCACTCGTGGTCCTCGGTGTCCTCGGCTTCGTTCTCCTCGGCCAGGTGATCCGGATCGTCAGCTGGATGCTGTCCTACGCCGTCCTGGGACTGCTCGCGGTCGGTGCGGGGTACGTCGCCTACGAGGTGTACACCGGGTGGTCCGACGCCAAGGAGGAGGAGTCCTCGTCGTGGTCGTCACCGACGGAGCAGGCCGGGGACCTCGGCGAGTCGTCCTCCCGATCCGAACGCTCCGTCGACGACGTCCAGGAACAGTACGCCGACGGGAAACTCTCCGACGCGGAGTTCGAGCGGGAACTCGAACGGGTGATGGGCGAGGACGGCAGTGCGAGCGACGTCCGGGACATCGAGCGGGAACTCGAACGCGAGTCCTGACGCTCGCTGGCTGTACGGCGAGTACCGCCGGAGTGCCTATTCCGTCGGAATCCTATTGGTAGGCAGTCCGACATGATGGGCCACGACCGATGCCCCGACTGCCGAAGTTTCGACACCCAACAGGCCGACGTGCACTGGTACGCCACCGGGATTCAGGAAGACCGGACCTGCGGGTCCTGTTCGATTCGCTGCAGGAACACGTTCGACCTGTCCGAGCGGGAGCTCCTGTAGCGGGACCCGCAGACACCGGCGAGGCGGACCTGGTCGTCGACGGCGACGTCGCAACGGGATTCGGCCTCGCCAACGTCGTACGGATCGCCGAGGCCCACGGCTGGGAGATGGACGTGACCGAGAGCGCCGAGGGCGGTGCACGCTTCGAGTTCTACATCGTCGAGTGGCTCGAACTGGAAGCGTTCGACCGACGCGGCCACGGTTCGTCTACTTCCGGCACACACCGGGGCACCTCCCCGACGGGAAGCCTTTACTCCCGGCGGGCCGACCCGCCGCGCATGGACGATCCGTACGACACCCGACTGGCGCGCTGTCGCGACGGCCTGGCCGACGCCGGCGCCGACGCCGCCGTCCTGTTCCCGAGTCCGAACTGCCACTACCTCGCTGGCTTCGACGAGGACCCCGGCGAGCGCCACCTGTTCCTGTTCGTCCCCCGCGAGGGCGACCCCGTCTTCGTCGCGCCGACGATGTACGACGCCCAGATCCGCTCCGAGTCGGCCGTCGAGAACGTCCGGACGTGGGACGACGGCGACGACCCCCTCGAACTCGTCGCCGCCGTCGCCGACGACCTCGGCGTCGGGGACGGCCACCTGCTGGTCGACGACCGCATGTGGGCGCTGTTCACCCAGGACCTCCGGGAGACGCTGCCCGAGGCCGCGTGGGGCCTCGCGGGCGACGTGTTCGAGACGCTGCGGATCCGCAAGGACGCGGCCGAACTCGACCGCCTGCGCGCGGCCGGCCGACTGGCCGACGAGGTCAGCGAGGCGGTTCGGGAACTGGGCGCCGACGCCGTCGGGATGACCGAAGCCGACCTTGCCTGGGAGATAGAACGCCGCTTGCGCGAGGCCGGCGGTGAGTCGCTCTCCTTTCCCGTCATCGCCGGCTCCGGACCGAACGGCGCGATGCCCCACCACACGCACGGCGACCGCGAGATCCGGCCCGGCGACCCGGTCGTCCTCGACTTCGGTGCCTTCCTCGACGGCTACCCTGGCGACCAGACCCGCACCGTCGTGTTCGACGGCGACCCGCCAGCGGAGTTCGAACGGGTCCACGAGACCGTCCTCGAGGCCCACCACGCCGGCGTCGCCGCCGTCGACCCGGGCGTCGAGGCCCGAGCGGTCGACCGCGCCGCACGCGAAGTCATCGAGGACGCCGGCTACGGCGACGCCTTCGTCCACCGCACGGGCCACGGCGTCGGCCTCGAGGTCCACGAACCGCCGTACGTCGTCGACGACAACGACCTGGAACTCGAACCGGGGATGGTGTTCAGCGTCGAACCGGGAATCTACCTGGAGGGGCAGTTCGGCGTCCGCGTCGAGGACCTCGTGGTCGTCACCGAGGACGGCTGTGAGCGTCTGAACGACTCGCCGCGCGGGTGGCGGCCGCTCTGAAGCGCCCGTGGGTCCCGTCGGACCGCCATCGTGGACTGCCGACAGCGACGGTGGACGCCGCAGCCTCACTGTTTCCCAGTTACTCACAACAAACAGTCCGAGAATCGAACGCAGGGGAGGCCCGACTGTATGTCACGAATCTTAATTCAGGGGGAATTTTTAAGTATCTGTCGCCATTTCGGTTCGAAATGGGTTCCCTTACTCCCCCCCTGGAACCCGACCCCCCAACCCCCAACGTTTTCGCTCGCTCGCCACGTTGCGGAGGAGCACCTCCCTAACCGTTATTCCACCTCACGTCGCACCGTCACACATGGTCGACCCGGACCTTCGCTCGTCCGTGAGCGACGCGCTCGCACTGACTCCGGCCTCGTTCCGGGAGCGCGCCCGTGAGGAGGCCGAGGCGGTCCTGGCGGCCGTCGACGACGGCACGTTCGACAATCCGCAGGGACTGGTCGGCCTCGAACACGAGTTCTACGCCGTCGCGCCGCCCGAGACGGCGACGCGGTGGGTCGACGGCGCACGGGCCGGCACCCTCGGCCGGGTACCGCGCCGCCTCCTGGAGTACGTCGGGTTCGAGAAGGAACTGGGACTGCACAACGCCGAACTGTCCACCAGTCCCCAACCGCTGAACGCCGACGGCCTGCGTGCACAGCACCGCGAGGTGGCCGCGCGCCTGCGGACGGTTCGGGACCCGCTCCAGTGCGAGGGCCTCCGCCTGATCAGTGACGGCGTCTGGACCGTCCCACCGCCCGGCGAGACGGCGACGGCCTACCTCACCGACCACGTCACCGTCGACGACTGGGTGTTCGCGACGAACGCCAGCGGCTCCGCGCGCTACCACGCGCTGTCGAACGGCGAGCCCAGGCCGGGAATGGAGATCGATCTGCCGGGCGTCTCGCTGTCCGCGGAGACGGTGTTGCTCCTGAGTCTCACCGCGTCCATCCAGCCACACTACCAGGTCCCACACGCCCGGGATCTGCCGACCTACCTCCGGTACGCACACCGCGTCGCCGCGCCGCTCCTGGCAATCGGCGCCAACGCGCCGTTCCTGCCGCCGGACCTGTACGACGAGGGCGCCGGCCCCGAGACGGTCCTCGAGGACGGCCACGCAGAGAGCCGGATCGCGGTCTTCGAGGGCGTGATGAACGCCCCCGACGGTCCCGAGAAGGTCCGGTTCCCGCGGGACCCGACGAGCGTCGAGGGCGTCCTGGACGACCTCGTGACGGACCCCCCGCTGGTGCCGACGCCGTTCGACCGCGGCGGGAGTCGCTTCGACGACGACTTCCCGCACCTCCGGCACAAGCACGGCACCTACTGGCGGTGGGTCAGACCGGTGTTCGACGGCGCCAGCCGGGAGACGGCAAACGCCCGCGTCGAGTTCCGACCGCTGCCCGGCCAGCCGACGATCGTCGACGCCGTCGCGTTCCAGGCCGCGTTCGGCGGCCTGATGGTCGGGCTGTACGCCACGGGACACCCCGTCCTGGAATTGGACTGGACGACCGCCCGCGAGAACTTCTACGCCGCCGCCGAGGACGGCCTCGACGCGGCCCTGACCTGGATCACCGCCGACGGCGACCGAACGTCGGACCTCGACCGGCTCTACGACGACCTCTTCGGCGTCGCCGCGGACGGCCTCCGGATGCAGGACGTCCCCGAGGACGACGTCGAGCGGTACCTCCGTCCGCTCAGGGCCCGCGTGGACGCCCGCACCGCGCCGGCCGACTGGAAGCGTGACCGCGCCCGGTCGTACCTCGACGCCGGCGACTCCGTGGGAGAGGCTATCCACGCCACCCAGCGGGACTACTTCGAACGGCAGGCCGAGACGCGGTTCGACGGCACGTTCGCGGACTGGCTCGGCGGGACAGGGTGAGCGGCCCGCGGACGGTGCGGGCCCGACCCGGTCGGACTATCCCGACGACCCGGCAACTGGCGAGTCGCGACGCCAGCGGTACAACGACGCCAGGGACACCACGATGCAGACCAGCGAGACGCCGAACAGCGCCGTCGTGACGGCATCAGGGAGTGGCGGAGCGACGGACACGCCGAACGCGCCGTCGGAGCCCACGTAGGCGAGGACCATGATCCCGTGGCCCAGGACTCCGGCCGCTCCCGCGGTCCGCCGCACTCGCGACCGCCCCAGCCGCCTCGCGACGACGTCCAGGAGAGCGACCGCTCCCACCAGAGCGACGAGGAGGGCGAGCAACGCGGTTCGGGACAGGACCATCACGGCGAAGCGGTACGGCGCAGTCGCCGTTGAGCCTTCCGCCTTCGGCTCGCTCCCGTGCGAACCACTCACGAAGTGTCGGTAGGCTTTTACGACCGGCCCCTGAACGAACTGGTAATGCAGCACGTTTCGCGGTCCGACTTCTGAAACGGGTTCGACCACACTCTCGTCGCTGGGCACGGATCGCCCAGCGTCGCCTCGGCACCGCGAGATGCCGGAGACCGCAGGTCGACCCGCTCCGACGCGCCGATAGCGGCCGCTCCGTGGTCGCGACTGGCGCGCCGACCGTTCTGCCCGCAGACCATCCGACCGCACACACGACACTAACGATGACAGACAACGCGACAGCGAACGAATCGACAGGAAACGACGCGACGACCGACGGCGACTCCGCCCCCGACTCCGATCCGGACCCGGCAGTCGTCGACGCACTCTCCGGGGCGACCGTCCCGCTCTCGACGACCGATTTGGCGGCCCCGCTCGACGACCTTGCACCCTTCGGGGAGGCCGTCGCGGACGCCGAGGTCGTCGGCCTCGGCGAGGCGACCCACGGCAGTCGGGAGTTCTTCGACCTCAAGGCCCGGTTCATCCGGTACTGTGTCGAGGAACTGGGCACGCGAACGATCGGCTTCGAGGCCAACGCCGGCGAGACGCTGACCGTCGACGAGTACGTCGTCCACGGCGAGGGCGACCCAGAGGACGCCCTGGAGGCGATGTACTTCTGGACCTGGAACACGGAGTCGGTCCGGGACCTCCTGGAGTGGCTCCGGGCGTTCAACGAGGACCGCCCGCTGGACGACCGCGTGCGCTTCCTCGGCTTCGACGCCCAGTACACCAAGGGACCGGTCGACCGCCTTCGAGAGTACTTCGAGCGGGTGGATCCGGCGTTCATCGCGACCGTCGGCGAGGACCTGGAGACGCTCGCCGACGACGGTGACCCGCCACACCAGGACGACGAGTTGCCGGCACGTCTCGCGGCCGGGGAGCGCGTCCTGCCCCGCGTTCGCGAGCGCCTGGACGAGTGCCGCGAGGCGTACGTCGACGCCGCCGACGAGGAGGCGTGGCGGTTCGCACGGCGCCACCTCGACGTCCTCGACGCCGTGGTGGCCCGCCAGGAGACGTACGTCGACGCCGACGGCGAGAGCCTCGTCTCCGGAGACGTGGACGTCGACGAGGAGACGATTCGGGTCCGCGAGACGGCGATGGCCGACGGAATCGACTGGCTCCACGAGTTCGACGACGGCGACGGTCCGCTGGTCTGCTGGGCCCACGACGCTCACGTCGCCGCCGCCGACCAGCGCGCCGGCGGCGTGCGTTCGACCGCGATGGGCGGCTACCTCCGCGAACGCCACGGCGACGACTACCGCCCGCTCGGGTTCACGTTCGGTCGCGGGGGCCTGCGGGCCATCGGCGAGGTCCCACCCGACGAGGCCGAGACGGACGACACCCCCGACGACGACGCGGTCCACGAACTCCGCGCCTGGTCGTTCGACGGCCCGCTCTCCGGGACCGTCGACGCTGCGCTGGAGGCCGCGGTCGACGGCCCCGCACTGCTGAACTGTCGCCGTGCAGCGGACGACGACCGCCTCGCGGCGTGGCTCGTGACGGAGCGACCCCACCACTCGACCGGTGCGACGTTCGATCCGGAGACCCTCCCGGAGCACACGAAACCGTACGCTCCCGGCGAAGCGTTCGACGTGCTGGTCCACTTGCCGGAGGTGACCGCGACGAGGGCGCCCTGAGGGCAGGCCAGGCCCCTTCGCGGCGTGATATCGCGCGAACCGTCCATTTAATCCCCCCCGTTGCCTAGAGGCCGCCGTGGTATACATCACGCGCGCTCTGCTGGAGGTACTCGTCGACTTCGCCCGGGACGCCGACCCCGAAGAAGTCACCACCTCCCTCGCCATCACTCGCGGGGCGAACCTCGAGGGAGCGACGGTAGGTCCGGAGACGCCCGTGTTCACCGACTTCTACCTCCCGGAGACTGGCGAGTCTGTCACCGCCGTGTTCGGCGTGGACCTCTCGACGCCGGCCGGCCAGACCCAGGGGCGGTTCGTCTCGCACCCGACCGGCGAGCAGGGCGTCTCCAAGACCGACGACCTCCACGAGGTGGTGTTCGTCGCGGTCCCGCCCTGGGAACCGGCCGAAGTCCGTGCCTACGACCGCTCGGGGCGTCGGCAGACGCTGACCATCCTCGACGTCGAGCCGACCCCCGGATCGCTGGGCTCGCCGGCCGAGTGACCGTGCGCGGACGACGGCTCTCTCGCCGGTGAGAGTGTCCGTCGTTCACGACGGGAAGCCGTTACTCCAGGTACCCGAGGTCCCGCAACTGGTCCGTTATCTCGTCGAACTCGGCCTCCGACAGCTGTCCGTCCGCCTGCTGGTGCTGGATGACGATGCTGCGCAGGAGGAACCGGACGAGGTCGCTCGTGGAGGAGAAACTCGTTCCCTCGATTGTCTCTTCGACGCGGTCGGCCAGGTCCCTCGGGATGGAGACGGTCGTGTAATCGGTCACACCGCATCCCACGGGCGGGGCGGCGAAACCGCTTTCCCCTCGCGTCGTTCGTTCCCGTGCGGTACCACCGCCCGGGCCGGGATCAGTTCGACGGCGGTTCGGTACCGGTCCGTGGCTCCTCCTCGGCCGTCTCCGTGCCGTCGCTCGCCGCGTCGGTCGCAGCGCCCCCGGACGTGCCCTGCCCGTCGTTCCAGTCGACGGTCGTCTGGGAGACGGTGGGGCCGTGGCCCCAGTCGGGCACCGTTTCGTTGCCCCGGACGTCGGCCTGGACCTCCTCCAGACGCTGTAGCTGCTCGCGGTGGAGCGTGTAGATCATGTCCGACAGCACGCCGAAGATGAGCAACTGGACGCCCAGGAGGAGGAGCGACGCCGACGCCAGCGCGAGCACCTCGTGACTGATGCCGTACAGCACCCACTCCACGGCGACGAACAGGGCGAGGGCCGCACCCAGCGTGAACCCGGCCACCCCGACGCTGCCGAAGTAAAACAGCGGGTTCGTCGTCTTGGCCATCCGGTAGAGCGTGAGCCAGATCACGGCGCCGTCCCGGAACGGATTGAGGCTGGTCTGGGAGTCGTCCGGGCGGGCGTGGTAGGTGATCGGCACGACCTGGACGTGCTGACCGCGTTTGACGCACTCGACGGACATCTCGGTCTCGATGCCGAAGCCGTCCTCGGTCAGCGTCAACTCGCGGACCGACTCCAGGGTGAACGCGCGGTAGCCGCTGAGGATGTCCGTCAGGTGCTCGCCGTGGATGACCTCGAAGGCCTTGTTGATGATCCAGTTGCCGAAGCGGTTCAGGCGCGTCATCGCGCCGGGCTGGATGTCCGCGCGGCGGTTCCCGATGACGTGGTCGCAGTCCCCCTCGAACAGCGGTTCGAGCAACCGGTCTGCGGCCGCGGGGTCGTACGTCCCGTCGCCGTCCAGCATCAGGACGTACGGGCGGTCGACGAGGCTCAGTCCCTCCCGGACGGCCTGGCCCTTGCCGCTGCCCTCGCCGCGTCCGGACTGCGTGACGACCGTCGCGCCGGCCTCCCGGGCCAACTCGCGGGTCCCGTCCGTAGAGTCGCCGTCGACGACGAGAACTCTGTCGAACCCCTGGTCGCGAAACGAGCCCACGATGTCGCCGATCGTGGCGGCCTCGTTGTACGTCGGGATCAGCACACAGACCGCGTCGCGGTCGACCATCGTGCTACCGTCCACGCCCCGGGCGCAAAAGACTTTCTCGGCCACCCTCCGCCCCGTGGTAGAACTGCCATAAACGTATTAAACGGCTGTTCCCTCCATTCGTAACGACATGGCTGATGGGGAGTCCTCGGAGCGGCCGTCGCCGTACCTCGACACGCTGTCGGGCGAGGCAGCGGAGCGCATCACCGCGATGAAGTGGGCACGGTACCTCGGCGCGGCCTTTGGCCCGTCGGGGGCGATGTCCGCGCTCCGGTACTACGTCGAGATCGACTGGATCAGCGACGAGGTCCGCCGGGCGATGGTCGACTACGTCCGGGGACTGACCATCGACGAACTCGAACTGTCGGACGTCGAGCCCGAGTTGCACGGGAGTCTTCAGAATCTCGAAGACACGGCGTTCGAACGGCACGCTCGCTCCCTGCAGTTCGTCGCCGCCATCTCCGGCCGCAGCATCGAACACGGCCTCGCCTCCCTCCAGCTCGCCGAGTCCGCCGCCCCCGGCGTCGGCGGCAACCTCGGCGGCAGCGTTTCCGGCGGCCAGCCCCCGTCGATGGGAGCCTCCGGCGGTCCGTTCCTCGGTGGCGCGATGGCTCCGGGCGAGCAAGCCGAGATGGCCGCCGGCGCGAGCCAGCGCCAGCGCGACCGGGCGCGTCGCGACGAGCGTGGTGGGAAGCCGGCCGACCGGGGAACGGGCTCGCAGGACACTGGCACCACCGGGGACGGCGGCCCCGAGTCGTCGACGGCCACCGACGCGACGCCGGAACCGACGACAGCGGACGACGGGCCGGGGCGGCGTCGAGCGGACGAGGACGTGTCGAAATCGAAGGGCACGGACCGCCCCGTGGACGACGACGCCGAGGACGTCGCCGTGTCGAAGGCGGACCTGACGCCCGATTCGGCCCTCGAACCCGGTGGGTCGGAGACACCTACCGAGGACGACTCGCCGGGATACGACCCGGCGCGACGCGACGACGACGCAACCGCCTCCCACGGGACCGCGGCGGGATCGGCGACGGACGACGACCCACTCGAAGACTGGCGGCGCCGGCAGTCCGAAGACCGGTCGAAATCGGATACCGACGAAGTGGCGGACCTGGAACCGACGCCGGAACCGGCACCGAGCGCTTCCTCGACGGCCAACGGGTACGATCCGTCGTCCGACGGCGGGCGTGACCTCTCCGACGACGGGTCGACCCTCCAGAACGAACTCGAGCACACGGTCGACGAGCATCGCTGTGTCGCCGTGTTACCGGGTGGTGACCGGTGCAGCAACGCCGCCCGCCACGGCAGCGAGTACTGCCAGCAGCACTCCCCGGAGTGACCCGCGGCGCGG
>CAZIVN010000070.1:0-10147 GCA_964542685.1 uncultured Halobacteriales archaeon | reverse complement strand
GACGTTCCGGCCGATCGTCCAGGCCCCCAGGAACGCGAAGCCGACGAACAGGGCCCCGGCAGTCACCTTCCTGAGGAGGCGTGCACCGACGGCCGGGCCGAACGCGACGCCTGTCGACGATCCACCGATGTTGAAGCCGACGAACACCGCGACTACGATCCCGGCGGCAGTCAGCAGTGATACGACCATGTCGTTCTCGACTCTCGTCGTCGGTGGTGATAATCCCTGCGTCGGTCGCACCCGTACTGTTCAGATAAGAGATTGCATGCTACCGGTTCGACTGCAATCTCCTTGGAAGCCCCCTCGCGCTCGACCGATTGCGACTCGCTGCGGTCCTCGGACTCCGTCCTGCGGTCCTTGCGTCGTCTCATCGGATCGAGCGCTCGGCCCCTTCCATTCCCACCCGGGAGTGGACTGTGCCGGACACCTCCGCTTATCTGAACACTGCCGTCGCGCCCGGGCGACGGGTCGTCGAGTCACCACTCGGCGTACGTGATGTACTCGGTGCCATCGTAGGCGACCAGCCACGTCCCGTAGAAGTCGTCCAGTTCGATCGCGTCGTGGTCTCGGATCTTCTCGACGACCGATCGAAAGGCGTCGTCCTCCTCGAGGTACGCGTCGTCGATGGCTTCCTCGACGACGGCGCGTTCGTTCTCGGAGAGCCCCTCGAGAACGAACAGGTAGCGGTCTCGAACCTGGTCGGCGAACGCGTCGGTACTGGCCGCGAGTTCGGTCACCTCGTAGCGGTACCGGCCCTGCTCGACCGTCTCCGACTCGACGGCGACCCGGTACCGCTCGCCCTCGTAGACGAGCACGTCGTACCGTTGCTCGGGGACGAACACCAACGCCGTGCCGACTTCCTCGGCAGTGCCGTAGTCGACGCCGACGTCGTACCCCGCGTTGTCAGGTGGGTTCTCCTCGAGGATTCTGGCGAGACGCTGGCGGTCCACCTCCGGAAGGTCCTCGAAGGCGATGGCACCCCGGTCGGGCGTGGTATCCTCCGGGTCGAAGTCGATCTGTATTTCGTAGACCGTCACCTCGCCGCTACTGAAGGGCGAAGATCTTGTCCCCCATGGCCCGGATCACTCCGACTCCGAACTGCCAGGGGATTCGAATGCGGCTCGACGGACTCCCGTCGAACTGCGCTGGACCGTCTTCGACACCGGACTGTGAGTACGAGCGGAATCGGGTTCCCCGACTCGGTGTCGAGCCGTATCCGACAGTCCCTGACCAGGTTAGCGAGGTTCGCGAACGGTAATAGGGGGGTCGAACCACCCAAGTCCAGCCGCGACCGCGGCGGGAGTTCAGGCGCTAGCACGGGTGGAGTCGGTCCCGCGGGAACGTGAGTGAGATTTCCGTGCCCACGACCGGCGGGGCGGTGGTAAACGCGTCGACGGTAACGTCGTCGAAGGCGAGGGTCACGCGGTTCGTCGCGTCCTCGCGCACGACGCGCTCGACGGTGGCAGACACGTCGCCGTCGGCGCCGTCGAGTTCGATGGCCTCGGGCCTGATCGCGACGTTCTCGGCCGTGGCGCCGTCGACACTGTCGCTCGCGCCGTCCTGAGTGAACCGCCGCCCGCCGCTGCCGTCGGAGCGTGGCCCGGGCCCGATGGCGTCGTCGAGGCGCCGGCGCAACGAGGGCGCCGCCGAGAGGTCGACGACGTTCGCCCCGGTGAACCGGGCGACCATCGGCGACTGGGGGCGTTCGAACACGTCCTCGGGGGTTCCGCGCTGGACGACGCTCCCGTCCTGCATTACGACGATTCGGTCGGCGATGGCCCGGGCTGTCGTGCGGTCGTGCGTCACGTACACCGCGGTCACGTCGGCGAGGACGTCGGCCAGGTCGTCTCGGAGGGTCTGCTGGGTCGGCACGTCGAGTGCCGCCAGCGGCTCGTCGAGGAGCAACACGGAAGGGCGGGTCGCGAGCGCGCGGGCGAGAGCGACCCGCTGTTTCTCCCCGCCGGACAGGGTCGTCGGGTTCCGGTCCGCGAGGTGGCTCACACCGAGTTCCGAGAGCAGTTCCTCGGCGTCGCGCGAGGACTCCCGGTAGCGCGTGCCGTACGCGACGTTCTCCAGGACCGTCATGTGCGGGAAGAGCGCGTAGTCCTGGAACACGAAGCCGAACGCCCGCGTCTCCGGCGGCCGCTCCGTGACGTCCGTTCCGTCCGCGGTCACGACCCCGGTGTGGTCGTGGAAGCCGGCGATCGTCTCCAGCAGCAGGGTCTTGCCGCTCCCGCTCGGACCGAGCACGACGCAGGTCTCCTCGGCGTCGACCTCGATTCCGGCATCGACGGTGAACGGGTCGGCACCGTCGGCCGTAAACGTCGAGCACACGTCAGCAGTGAGACGGGTCACGGCATCCCTCCCGCCGTCCGGTCGTCGGTCAGGTAGCGAACGATGAGGAAGATCACCGCCGAGACGGCCAGGAGCAAGAACGCAATCGCGCCACTCTCCTCGAGGCCGCCCTGGAGGTACGCGTTGTACACGAACACGGGTGCGTGCTGGGCGGTTACTCGCTCGCCCGCGACCGGGTAGAAGAACGTCACGGAGTACGCCACGACGGCGACGGCACCGAACTCGGAGACGGCCCGCGCCCACGCGAGCACACCGCCGGTGATCATCCCCCGGAGGGCGAGCGGCCCGGTCACTCTGCGGAACGTCTCCCACTCGCTGGCGCCGTGGATTCGGGAGGCGTACTCGAGACGGTCGTCGACGGCCTCGAACGCTTCACGACTGGCGTTGACGGCGTACGGGGCCGCGACGAACGTCATCGCCAGGACCATCCCGACCATCGTTCCCAGGACCGAGACTTGCGGGAAGGCGCCGCCGCTCCCGAATCCGAACAGGACGATGATCCCCGCGACGGAGTGTGGAACGACCAGCGGCAGGTCGACGAGACTCTCGACGAGGGGCTGGCCGGGGAACCCCTTCGCGAGCAGGTGAGCCAGCGGAACGCCGAACAGGAGGCTGAGCAGGGCCGCCAGCAACGGGCCGTAGACCCCGAGATAGAGCACGCGATGGACCGCCGGATTCTGTGCCTTCTCGACGACGAGCGACGGGGTCTGCCGCGCGACGAACATGAACAGGGGCAGCCCCAGCGCGACCACGAGGAGACTGCCGGCGGTCGCCGTCGCGACGGTGAACGAGGAGCCGCCGAAGGCGTACGCGGTGACGGCCGTGCTGCCCACGATGAAGTAGGCGTACCACGTCGGCTGACCGACCGAGTAGGCAGCAGCGAACGCGAGCGCCTGGACGACGACGAACGCCACGACCAGTGGCGTCCGTCCGACGGCGCCGAACTCGGGCCAGCGCTCAGTCCCTGTCGCCATGGTACCTGGTGTCGGGGCTGTCGTGCATAAATTCGGGTGATACGTCCACTCGCCCGGCTACAGCTCCAGTGGGCCGAGGGAGTTCCGTGTACTGGCGACGTCCAACACGGTGTCCGGGACGGCGTCCTCCGAACTCGTGGGAACGACGATCGAATCGACGGGGACGAGGCCCTGTTCTTCGAGGATCGCCCGACCCCGATCGGTGGCGAAGTACTCGACCCACTGTGCGCCACGGCCCGGCGCCTCGGCGACGCTCGGAACGGTCAGTCCGTACGCGATGGGCGCACCGGTGAACGTGCCGCTGTCGGTTTCCACTTCGGCCGTCGCGTAGTGATTCGCGTACTCGCTCGTCGCCTCCGAGAGGTCGACTTCCGGCTGGAGGTCGACGTACGGCAGCCCGGACGTCGCCGAGATCGACTGATAGTACAGCACGTAGTCGAGGTCGCCCGATTCGAGTTGTGCCTCGAGGTTCGTCTCGGTCCCCGTCGGAACGGTGGTGTTGTTCAGCAGGGCGTCGAGCGTCGCGTCGTCGTAGAGCCGTTCACCCTGGAACTCCTCGGCACCCAGTTGCAGCGTCATCACCGCACGGTAGCCGCCGGGGTCGACCGCCGGGTCGGCGTGCCCGATGGTGACGTCGTCCCGCGAGAGTACCGCCCACCAGTTGTCCTGGCCGATGTCTCCGGCGCCCGGCGAGTCCTCGCGGTACTGGATCGACATCGCGTTCGTGGTGAAGATCGCGTACCAGTCGCCGTACTCCGGCAGAACCCGATTTCGGATCAGTCGGAAATCGGAGGTCCCGAGGACGTCCGCCGAGCGTCCCTGTTGGGTGATCTTCTGCGTCGAGGCGACCGACCCCTTCGCCTCCCGGTTCACGTCGACACCGAACTCGTCCTCGAACTGCGGTTCCGCGGCGGAGAACGGCGGCGCGAGCGACCCCGCGTGGAAGACAGTCATCGAATCGGCCAGCTGCGTCCCTGTCGAAGGGTCGCCGTCACCGCCGTCGCCACCCCCACTGCCGGTACAGCCGGCCACCCCGAGTGCCACAGCGGTTGCACTCCCCGCGAGGAACGCTCGTCGAGATCGATATTCTGGCATCGACACATCGAGGTTGTTCCGTGACTGGCATAACCGTTTTGCTCGTTGCGCGTCTCGATCCGGTATGGACGCGAGCTTCGACGCACAGCTCCGGGCGGGGCCAGTGGAGTTCACACAGCGGGACGCGTCACTCCTCGACGCAGTCGACGAGGTCGGGTCGATTCACGCGGCCGCCGACGAACTGGGTCGGTCGTACTCCCGGTCGCACCAGCGAATCACCGCACTCGAAGACGCGTTCGGTGACCTCGTCGAACGGCAGCGAGGCGGAGCGAGTGGGGGTGGAAGCACGCTCACCGAGAACGCACGCCAGTTGCTCTCCCGCTTCGAGCGGCTTCGGACCGAATACTCGTCGATCGCGGAAACCACCGAAGCGGTCCTGGACGGCGCCGTCACGACGCGGACTGGCGACATCGGAACCGTGGAGACTGCTGCCGGGCCGGTCCGGGCGATCGTTCCCCGGAATACCGACAGCGTCCAGGTCGGGATTCGCGCCGATACGGTCACCCTCCACGAGCGAGCGGAGACGCCACGGGCGACCGCGACGAGTGCCCGGAACCACTTCGAGGGGGTCGTAACCGGTATCGACCGCGGCGACGGGATTTCACTCGTCTCCCTGGGCGTCGGCGCCGAAGACCCCCTGTACGCACTCGTCACGCGAGACAGTAGCGAGCGACTCGACCTCGAGGAGGGGCGTCAGGTCGTCGCCTCGTTCAAGGCGACGGCGACACGTGCCACGCCGAAATGAACGCTACCTCGGACTGGATCGCGGCTCCTCGTACAATCGACGAATCGAGTTTCCACGATCCGTCCCTGTACGAGTTCAAGAAACCTGCACCTGTCAGCGACCCACCGCTGAAGCGCTGGGCTTGTCGGTGGACTCCCGTTCTGCCGACACTGGGGTGTCGGACGCACCGTGATCCTCACTCACACGTCAGGGTAGCCGTCGACGATGAATCATCGGGACTCGAGGAGTTGGTGATCGGAATACGGTCGCCGGCCGTTCCGCTGTCTGCGTGAATCGCCTCGGGGTCAAGCCCCGGGGCATTCGCCTCGACTGCCTGTAAACAGGAAGCGCGATGATTAAAATTGTACAAACAGTGGCGAATACAAACACCAGTGGCCGTAATGCTATTTTTAGGTTGAATTGGCCTTATTGAATCGGCATCGGAATGGCACCCCGGATGGTACGACAGATCCGACGACGAGACCTCCTCCACACGATTGGAGTGGCGGGGCTTGTCGGTACGACATCCACGCACGTATCGGCTTCGAAGACATCGACTCCGGGGGGCACACGGGAGTCACTGGGGGACCCGGGCCGCAGTAGCAGTTCGGCCGCGGACTGGACCACGGACGCCCTGTGGGACGTCTCCGGGACGACGACGGGGCACCCGTTGCAGGTGATGCATCCGGGGGACACGCTCCGGACGTATCGGACGTTGACGGCATACGATGCCACCGACGGGTTCGATGCCGAACTCGCCGCGGAGAACACGGCACGACTCCAGGTTGACGGTGACGGGAAGTTCAGTCTCGTGTCCGGGGGATTCGACTCCATCGCCGGTGACATCGGCGGGCCCTGGGTCTATTCGACCTGGGCCGGCGTCGTGTTCGCCGACACACACTCCATCGACATCAATCGGGATGCAGCAGCGACGTTCCTCAAGCGGATGCAGCGAGATGTCGGCGGCTTCGGTGCCCACCTCTCGTTCTTTGGCTACCGGCCGACCGCTGCGAAGATGGAGTCGACGTACTACGCGCTCGAGACGCTGCAGCGACTGGACGCTCTCGACGCGGAGACAGAACGGGCTGCTCGGAAGTTCCTGCTGACGTTTCAGCAGAGCGACGGCGCCTGGCCGGTCACCGAGTACAAGGGCGACGCAACCATCGGATCGACCTACGACGCGCTCCGCGCACTCGACAGCATCGACAGTCTTCCGGCCAAAGCCGCACAGCAGGCCGCGGCTTTCGTCCGCGACCACCAGCACGCCGACGGCGGCTTCTACAACGTCTCCTCGGGCTGGGGATGGTTCGAGGAAACCGACGACGACGCGTCGACCGAGGCAACCCAGAAAGACACCACGGTCCTCTCGACGTCACGCGCAGTGCTGGCGCTCGACTTCGTCGACGAACTCGCGGCGCTGGGCGACGACCGCATCCAAGCGCACGCCGACTGGCTGGCCGCCCGGCAACTCCCTGCGACCGCCGATACCCGACGCGCTGGCGCGTTCGAGAAGTGGGCCACTCCTGGCAAGGAGGCGGCCGTGCCAAATCATCGCCAGTACACGCGCCACGCCCTCGACGCACTCCAGGTGCTCGAAGCCCACGGCGCAACGGTCGACATCGACTACGAGCGCGCGTTCGACTATCTGCGACGCTGCCAGAACGAGAACACAGGCGGCGTCGGCATGTGGCCCACCTACCTCGCAAAGACCGATGCGACCGTGGCGGCCACGAAGGCGATTACCGACTTGGACGCGGGGATGCCAGCGGACGCACTCGCAGCGTCCTTCAGTCGCCTCCAGAAAGACAGCGGCCGCATCCCGCTGTTCGGGTCGCTCGGGAGCAGAGACGGCTACAAGACCCGCAGCACGGGCAAGGCACTCGTCGCGCTCGCGGCGGTCGACCGCCTCGACGCCATCGACGTCGACGCTGCGGCCGACCACATCGCATCACTCCAACAGGACGATGGCTACTGGCCGGCGTCCGAACGAGGTGGTTCGTTCAAGGCTCCGCCGCCGGACCTGCCTGCGACGACCAGCTCTATCCTCGGTCTCGCAGCGGCCGGCGAACTGGACCGGATCGACACTCAGGCCGCAGTGGACTTCCTCGCAGGCCTGCAGGACAAGGCCGGCCGTCTCGCCCGATATGCGACGCTCAACACCCTCGTCGGTGACACCGCCCGTTCGGTCCGGGCACTCGACGCGCTCGGCCACCTCGACGCGATCGATGTCGACCGCACGACGGACTACTTCGCCAGTCTGGCCTCCGACGGCGGGCGATACTGGCCGAGCCCGGCGCAGGCCGGGTGGGCGATCCATGGGTTGGCCACTGCGGACGCCCTCGACGCGATCGACGTCGACGCCACCCGCGACTACCTCGAACGCAACCAGTCCAGTGCGGGGGGCTACGCAGGGCAGCGATTCTACCGGGTGTACACCGCGGTCGAACAGCACGCCGCGGTCGTCGCCGCGCTCGAACTACTCGGCGGCAGCCACGACGAGTCGGCACAGAACCCCCGTCGGACCGTCGCCGGCACCCATCCCGGCACGCCGAGTGGCGATGATAGGGTGCTGGTCCGCGTTCCCAGCCAGGGCTGGCGGTGGATGACCGTCGACGACGTCCCCGCGGAGGAACTGGAAGGTGAGACCGATGACTGATCACGACCTCTCTCGACAGGCGCTCCTCAACAACGGTAGTGCCAGGACCGATCCGCTCACGCTCGACGCAGGGACCGACGACGTCGCCGACGGCCGCGTCAACGTCGGCCTCTGGTCCGACGCCAGTTCGAACGACGTGGGGACGTTCTCCCACGACGGGACCGTCCATCGCGTCTACGACTGGGACGGGCCCAAGAAGACCGTCTCGGGCGAGTTCTCCGCGGACACCATCGCGGCCCTGCGTGAGCACCCCGACGTCCGATACGTCGAGAACGACGGCACCATGCAGGCCATCGGACAGTCGACGCCCTGGGGGATCGACCGCACCGACGCTGACCTCGTCCGTCGCCGACAGGGCAACACCGAACCCCAGGACGGGGGGGACATCGCGATCCTCGACACCGGCATCGACAGCGACCACCCCGATCTCGCCGAGCAACTCGGCAAGGGGAAAGCATTCACTCCGTGTGGAAAGGGGGCGAACACCTGCCATCAGGACTGGGACGACGACAACGGCCACGGCACCCACTGTGCCGGTATCGTTGGCGCCCAAGATAACACCGAGGGTGTCGTCGGCGTCACCACACACGCCACTTTGCACGCGGTCAAGGTCCTCACCGGCCGCGGCGGCGGCTACTTCTCCGACATCGCCGCCGGCATCCAGTGGGTCGCCGACCAGGGCTACGATGTCGCGAGTATGAGCCTCGGCGGTCCCAAGTCCTTCCTCGTTGAGGACGCTGTCGAGTACGCCTACGCGAACGACGTCCTCCTCGTTGCTGCCGCTGGCAACCTCGGCCCTTGTATCGACTGTGTCAGCTTCCCCGCCCGCGAACCGGAAGTCGTCAGCGTCGGCGCTACCACCCCCGACGACTCGCTCGCCACCTTCTCCTCGACGGGCCCCCAGGTCGACATCCTTGCCCCTGGCCAGGACATCCACTCGACGTACACCGACGGCGGCTACGAGACCCTCAACGGCACGTCGATGGCCTGCCCACACGTCGCGGCAGCCGGGGGGATGCTGATGGCCGATGGCTCCTCGAACAGTCAGGCGCGCCGAACACTCGAGGAGAGCGCCGAACCCCTGGACCTCGCTCCCGAGAAACAGGGACATGGCCTTCTCGACGTCAAGACCGCGCTCAACTACGACACCAGCGGTGACAACAGCACGAACGGAGGAAACGGGAACGGACGCTGAGCACGCTCACCGTCCTTCGTCGGGGACTGTCTCGGCGCTGCGCCGAGTACCCATATCGACCCGCTACCGATCGCCGTAGCAAGTGATGGAAAATTACTTTCAGCAGTCTCTGTTGTAGCCGTCACAGAATGATTGTCACGACTCACGTTCAGACCGTCACAGAAAGGTTCATACACCCCGACGCAGTCTGGCGATCAGTATTCACGAAATTAGCCTCTTTAAGTGAGGCGAGGTCGACTAATCGCCTGACTGAAGACAGAATAAGTTAATTATTAACGTGAGTCGTTAGGGTCTCATAGAAGGGTAGGCACACTCTTATGGAGCCACCAGTGGATCGGTAGATACAGTCGAAGGATCTAACGCCGTGAGCGAGGAGTAGCTCAAAGAATGGTAGGAATTCCAAAAATATACAGCGTCTATTATCTGTGATAGATGTTGATGGTCCACGTCGAGATGGCTTGACACTCACATAATCGAAGTGACTACGAGCCTGGTATGGTGGAGCATCCCGTTCGACGTGGCGGTGGCACGCAATCACTCACCCACATAAAAGTGGTACCGTATCTTTAATTCAGACAGTGGTGAAGAAGCACCATGCAGTGGACAATCTATCATATCCCTCTTTTGTTGGGAGTTGTCTTTGCGGTCGGTCTCGGAGCGTTCGTACTCCGCCATCGTGAGTCACGGGGTGGACGCCCATTACTCGGGTTGCTACTCTGCGCAGGCCTCCACTGTCTCCTGTATGCGGTGCAACTGGCCAACACATCACTTTCGGCGAGCCTGTTCTGGTCCCGATCGACGTTTCCAGCGTTCAGTTTTGCCGCACTGTTTTTCCTCTTGTTCGCTCTGGAGTATACCAACAGAGAAGACTGGCTGACTGGTTCCCGCGTTCTGCTCTTGATGGTCCCCCCTGTATTCATGAGCGTCGCTCCGTGGCTCTGGTCGGACAGGGTGTATCTGAACCCACGGATGGACGAACAACTCTCCGTTACTCTACTTCGCTTCGAATTTGGCGAAGTGTACCTGTTGGTCCTTGGACTCGTCTTTACGTATTTCGCTCATCTCGACTAGTCGTAACTTCCAGTAGCGAGGAGTTCGTTGGTTGCTGTTGATGGACAGGGACTCGGTAGAAGTGTTCCTTCCTGATC
>CAZIVN010000069.1:0-10242 GCA_964542685.1 uncultured Halobacteriales archaeon | reverse complement strand
ACGCCGACCAGTTCAAGGTCGAGGCGTCGGTGTTCGACGACGCGACCTACGGCGCGCTGTACAAACTCGTCCAGGACGGGTACATCGACGCCTTCGGGGGGCCGATATCGACGGGCAAGGAGGCGAACGTGTACACGGCACTGGGCGGCCCGGCGGCGGCGGAGGTCCTCCGGGCCGGCGCGGCCGACGACGACCCGAACGTCGAGCGCGGCGCCGAGCGCCCCGAGATCGCGGTGAAGGTGTACCGGATCAACGCCTCCGACTTCCGGGACATGCGCGAGTACCTCGTCGGCGACCCGCGGTTCGAGGGCATCGGCGGGAAGAAGAAAGACGTCGTCCTGGCCTGGACGCGCAAGGAGTACGCGAACCTCGAACGCGCACGCAGGGCGGGCGTCCGCGTGCCCGCGCCCATCGCCGTCGAGCGGAACGTCCTCGCGATGGAGTACATCGGCACGGAGACCGGACGGGCGAAGCGACTCGGCGAAGTCGACGTCGAGAACCCCGGGACGGCCTACGAGGTCGTCCGGGAGTACGTTCGACGGCTGTACGACGCGGGCCTGGTCCACGGCGACCTCTCGGAGTACAACATGGTGATCCAGGACGGCGAACTGGTCGTCATCGACATGGGCCAGGCGGTGACGATTCACCACCCGAACGTCGACGAGTTCCTGCGGCGGGACTGCCGGAACGTGGCGAACTTCTTCTCCCGCGAGGGGCTGGACGTGACCGGCGACGACTGCTACGAGTTCGTCGTCGACGGGGCGTCGCCGCTGGAGGAGTGAACGGGAGTACCGACGACGGGAACCGGTCCGGCGTCGCGAAGCGTACTGGCGATAGACACAATGCGTCGGCGGTTCCAGCGTCCGTATGGCCGAGGAGACGCGACATCTCGATCCGGACGAGGCGTTCTCGCTGGTCGCCGACGAGACGCGGTTCGCCATCGTCGAAGCACTGTGGAACGCGGAGGCGGAGACGACCTCCTTCTCGGAACTGCGCGAGGCCGTGGGGGTTCGCGACAGCGGGCAGTTCAACTACCACCTCGACCGGCTGACCGACCACTTCGTTCGCAAGACCGACGAGGGGTACGCGCTCACACACGCCGGCGAGCGGGTGATCGGGTCGATCCTCTCGGGGAGTTACACCCGGGGGGCGAGGCTCGACCCGATCCCGATCGACGCCGACTGCATCGAGTGTGGGGCCGACCTCCGCGCCACGTACGAGGACGAGCGCGCGACGATCGAGTGCGAGTCGTGTGGAGTCACCGTCACCGAGTTCGACGTCCCGCCGGGCATCCTCGACGGGTACGAGCGCGAGGCGCTCCCTGGGGTGTTCGACCGCTGGCTGAAGTCGACGATGTTCGAACAGTTGCGCGGGTTCTGCCCGCTGTGTACTGGTCGCGTCCGGTCGGAGTTCGTCGTGAGCGAGACGGTAGCCCCCGGGTCGGAGTCCGTCTCGGACCTCGGCCTCCGGCTTACGTGTGACCGGTGTGGCGTTTCGACACAGTCGGTGCTGGCCGGCGCGCTCTTCGATCAACCGGCGCTCGTCGCGTTCGCGGCCGACCACGGCGTCGACCTCTGGGAGACGCCGGTGTGGGAACTGGAGTGGCTGATCACGGCCGAGGCCGACGTGGTCTCGGAGGCGCCGCCGCGAGGACGGGTCCAGTTCGACCTCGACGGCGAGCGACTCTCGCTGACAGTCGACGAGGACCTGACGGCCGTCGCCGTCGAACGGACCTCTCTGTAGTTCGACAGAACGCTCGTTCGGTTGCCGATCGGACAGAAATGTAATTCTGCTAACTTCTATACGGCGAGGAGCCGTCTCACCGCACATGCACCCGCTGTTCAAAAACCGGAACTTCGTGACGTTGTTCACCGGGCGACTGGTGACCAACGCCGGAGACAGTCTCTACTTCGTCGCCGCGATGTGGCTCGTGTACAGCCTGACCGGGAGCGAGTTCTACACCGGTCTCGCCGGGTTCCTGACGATGGCTCCCTCGGCGTTCCAGGCGTTCGCCGGCCCGCTGGTCGACCGCTGGGACCTCCGCCGCCTGCTGGTCGTCTCGCAACTGATCCAGGCGACGCTGGTCTGTGTGGTTCCACTCGCGTACTACACGGGCCAGCTCACGGTGTGGGTCGTGCTGGCGGTGATGCCGCTGTTGACGTTGCTGAACCAGTTCGTCTACCCGGCCCAGACCGCTGCACTGCCCCGACTCGTCGACCAGGACGAACTCGTCGCCGCGAACTCGGCGTTCTCCCTGGCCTACCAGGGGGTCGACATGGCGTTCAACGCAGTCGGTGGCGTGCTGGTGGGACTCGTCGGTGCGATCACCATCTACCTCGCCGACTCCGTGACGTTCGTCGCCGCGGCACTGCTGTTCGTCACCCTGGCGATTCCCGAAGCCGGCGCGGGCGACGTCGAGGGCGACCCCGGCGACTCCCCCGCCGAGATGGCCGACCCCGCCCCCTCCGGGGACGCTCCCGTCGCCGACGGCGGCGTGTCCGCAGCCGAGGCGGAGCCGGACGGCGACACGACGGCGTCGTCGTCGGGCTACCTGGCCGACCTCCGGGAGGGCGTCGACCACCTGCGTGGCACCGTTCTCTCTCGGATGATCGGCGGGAGCGTCGTCGTCAACTTCACCTTCGGGATGGCCATCGCCGTCCTCCCGTCCTACGGGGCTCAACTGGGTGGCGCGGGCGTCTACGGCTTCCTGATGGCCGCCGTCGCGGGCGGGATGTTCGTGGGTGCCATCCTGGCGAACGTCGTCGAGGGCCTGCCGTTCGGTCGCCTCTCCGTCGGCTCGATGGCACTCGGTGGCGTCGCCTGGCTGGCGGGCGTCTCGCTGGGGTGGACCCCCGGTACCGCGTTGCTCCTGGCTGCTGCGACGGTTCCGGCGGGGGTCACGAACGTCCTCATATCGTCGCTCGTCCAGACGATGGTTCCCGACCGACTCCTCGGACGGGTCTCGGGCGTCCTCGGGACGGCCTCGGCGCTCTCGGTTCCCTTCGGATCGTTGCTCGGCGGGACGCTCGCGGGGACGTTCGGTGCCACGACAGTCATGTACGTCGCCGGCGGTGGCTTCCTGTTCCTGGCGGCGTACGTCGCGGCGGTGCCGTCGCTCCGACGGATGCCCGCAGTGGGTGACGTCGAGACGCTCTGACCGCGCGTCGCCCGTCCGAACGCTTAAACGGCGGACTCTCCTACCTGCCTCTCATGCAACACGTGAAGATTCCGCAGGAGAGGTTCGACTCGACGTCGACTCCGAGAACGGGTCGGTCGCGGTCGAGCAGACGGGTGATCCGGTGCGCGGGCTCAAGGGTCCCGAGATCGTCCGGGCGATCGGACGCGGGTTCGCGCCGGAGGACGCGATGACGCTGCTCGACGACGACATGATGCTGTTCGACGTCGTCGACATCGACGCCGCGGCGCGCAACGACGCCGACCGCAAGCGCAAGAAGGGACGACTCATCGGCGAGGGCGGCCGCACGCGGGAACTGATGGAGGAACTCACCGGCGCGACGGTGGTCATCTACGGGTCGACGCTCGGCGTGATCGGGACGCCCGAACAGACCAAGATCGTTCGCGAGGCCGCCGAACGACTGCTGGACGGTGCGCCCCACGGCTCGGTGTACTCCTACCTCGAACGGAAACACAACGAACTGAAACGCCAGGGGATGGAGTACCACCGGTTCCCCGGCGGGTCGACGTAGTCGGCGTCGCGACCCCCCGACGGGAACTCTTTTTCACTTGTCGTCTCCCGTTTCGTGCCGGTCGACACTCGGTGTCGGCCTCGCCGATCTTTAATGATTAATAAAGATAATAAAACCGTTGTAGTCTATGCGCTACGGTTATTTAAACCCGTTCAGTTCGAGACACGACGAGTAAAATGAATGCTGAGGCCGCTGTATTCTACACGTCGGCGGATTCGAACGGTCGGGGGCGTCGTGGAAACGTGTACTTTTCAGAATATAATAAAAAAATCAATACTGTCTGACTGTGTATATTACCGGTTTGTATTGGTGACTGGTCGTCATCGTACACTCCTGTTCACCGTCTCCTCGAGAGCAAAAAACCTTCGCCAAGACGAAATCCCACCTTCACCAAACTTAGCAACCAAGTATAATTATCAATAAACAGAGTTATCAACCCTCGTCGTTCACTCCGGCTCGACGCGTGTATTCGCACGGGTCATCGACACATGATACGGCACGACACAGTCTATCGGCGGATTCGTTTCGGGGGGATGGTATGACATCACTCCTGCAGCAGCTGACTGCGGTACTGTTCACGATCTTTCTCGTGCTCTCACCCGTCCTGGCGGGACCCGTCGCCGCGACGGAGGGGGGCACCTGGACGCAGTCGGCCGACGTAGCGGAGGACACCGTCCACGCCCCGCACACGGGCGCGGACGCGAACGTGGATCGTACGGGAACTGACACGGGATCCGACACCGGGACCGACGCGTCCGGCACGAGCGGATCGGACGACGGCGCGCCGACGTCCGAGGACGTGCGGGGCGGAACGACCCCGGCGGCTCCGTCGATGGACCCGGCCGGCGACATCAGCGGCGTCGGTGAGGCCGTCGCGTCGGCCGACGGGACGGTCCGTGCGATCGTCCGTCTGAACCCGGTCGCGGTGCCCCAGGGAGCGTCCCAGGAGGAGACCGTCGACACGATGCAGGCCGAAGCGACGGAGAGCCAGCAACCGCTGACGACGTTCGCGTCCGAGCGCGAGGGCGTGACCGTCGTCCGGCAGTTCTGGATCACCAACGCCGTGCTCGTGGAGATCGACACGGACCAGATCGACCCGGAGGAACTGCTCTCGGTCGATAACGTCCGTGGCATCCACGAGAACTTCGAGGTCGAACTGCCCGAGGAACCGAGCGGGAACGCTTCGTCCGGCGACGGAACGCCGGTCCGGACGACCGCCGACGGCCAGAGCGCGTCCGACGTCGACACGACGTGGGGCGTCTCGCAGGTCAACGCGACGGCCGTCTGGGAGGAGTACGGGACGAAGGGCGACGGCGTGAAAGTCGCCGTCCTCGACACCGGGGTCGACGTCAGTCACCCGGACATCGACCTGTACACCGAGAACGCGTCGGACCCGACCTACCCCGGCGGGTGGGCCGAGT
The DNA here is from genome assembly GCA_964542685.1 of uncultured Halobacteriales archaeon. Classification (GTDB taxonomy): domain Archaea; phylum Halobacteriota; class Halobacteria; order Halobacteriales; family Natrialbaceae; genus CAZIVN01. Next base: position 5,114 of record CAZIVN010000069.1, on the reverse strand, counting down.
TCGACGGTGACGGCGACCGCGTCAACGGCAGCACGCCACGCGACTCGGCGTCCCACGGCACCCACACCAGCGGTACCGTCGCCGGCGGGAACGCCAGCGGCGAGTACATCGGCGTCGCGCCGAACGCGAGTCTCATGCACGGGATGGTGCTGGACGGCGGCAGCGGGTCGTTCGCCCAGATCATCGCCGGCATGCAGTGGGCCGTCGACGAGAACGCCGACGTCATCAGTATGAGCCTCGGCGCCGGTGGCTACCGGTCCGCGCTCATCGAACCGGTTCGGAACGCCCACCAGTCCGGTACCGTCGTCGTCGCCGCCGCCGGCAACTCCGGCGACGGCACGATCGGTTCGCCCGGTGCCGTCCACGAGGCCATCACCGTCGGGTCGACCGGCGGCATGTTCTTCGACGACAGCGGCAACCCGGACTTCGAGACGGTCGACCCGACCGCGATCTCCGAGTTCTCCAGTGGGATCGAGGTCGACACCGACCGCGCCTGGGGCGACGAGGCGCCGTCGTCGTGGCCGGACTCGTACACGCTACCGGACGTCGCCGCGCCCGGCTGGGCGGTCAAGAGTTCGATCCCCGGTGATCGGCACGCCAAGTTCCCCGGGACGTCCATGGCGACGCCACACGTCTCCGGGACGGTCGCACTGATGCTCGCGGCGTCCAACGAGTCGCACACGCCCGGCGAGGTCAAGTCGGCGCTGTACGACTCGGCCTGGAAGCCCGAGAACTGCGACCCGTCCTGTGAGCGCAACGAGAACGACACCCGGTACGGCACCGGCATCGTCGACGCACACGCGGCGACGACCCAGCTCGTCGAGGGCGAGACTGCCGTCACCGGCACCGTCACCGACACGAACGGCGACGCCATCTCCGGCGCCGACGTCGAGGTCGGCTGGAAGTACCTCACGACCGAGGACGACGGTACCTTCCACGCGTCGATGACCGACGGTAACTACACCGTCACCGCCACCGCGTTCGGCTACGAGACGAGTTCGACGACCGTCTCGCTCGACGCGAACGAGACGGTCTCGACGACGTTCTCGCTCGGCAAGGCCGGCGACGCGAAACAGCTGACGTCGCTGCCCGACGGCTTCCAGGCCGGAACGAGCGCGACGGCGACGTTCGAGGTCGCCAACGCCCAGTCGGCGACCGTCGCGGTCGACGGCGACTACAACCTGTCCGACCTGACGATCACGGTCGACGGGCAGCGCGTCGGCGACGACGGCCAGGTCGACTTCTACAGCGACGTCAACGGCGAGGTCGACGTCGAGGTGACCGCGCCGGCCGAGACCAACGGCAACGTCTCGCTGAGCGTGACCTTCTCCGGGTACAACGGCTCGAAGACCATCGAGACCGACACCACACGGGTGTACAAGCAACCGGTGACGGTCGCGGTCGTCGCCGACGACGAGTGGCCCCACACGGAGAACCACTCGCGCGCGGAACAGCTGCGTGACCACCTCGAGACCATCCTGCCGATCAACTACGAGGTGCACGTCGTCTACGGCATCGACAACGCGAGCAAGCAGATCCCCGAGACCGACGTGTTCGTCCTCAACGAGGTCGACGAGGACTACGAAGGGATCAACCGGTTCGTCGACCGCACCCAGCGCTCGGACACCGGCACCGTCTGGCTCGGCCAGACCGGCGCGCCGAGCGACGCCATCACGGAGTACTCGGACGCCACCGGCGATCCGAAGGTCGTCGGCGACACGGCGGGTGCGTACCGGCCGATCGCGCTGCTGTTCAAGCCGACCGAGGAGGCGATGGACCACCCGATCCTCGACGGCGTAGAGCGGGACTTCGAGGACGATTACGTCGCGCTCAGTGGGGACCAGGTGTACCACCAGTGGCTCGAGAACGCGGATATGGAGTCGCTCGGGACCGGCGCCATCGCCGAACTCGGCTTCTTCGGCCCGAGCATCCGCGAAACCGCGTCCGTCGTCGCAGTCGACGAACTCGAACGGACGGCGTTGCTGCCCGCACAGGGGTACGCCTACTACATGGGTAACCCCGACCGGAACCGCGGGTACACCGACGCCAGCGACACGATTCTGGCGAACACGATCAAGTGGGCCAGCGAGGACCAGCCGGTCTCGATGACCGACGGTGCGAAGCAGCGCGACATCGGCGGCGGGGACGACCCCGACCAGACGTCCGAGAACCTGCACGGCCAGCCCGACCACGTGACGCCCGGTTCGAACGTCACGATGGACTTCCAGGTCGAGAGCCTGGAGGAACTGACCGTCGACGTCGACTCCGAGTTCTCCACGCTGACGGCGGAGAACATGACGCTGTACGTCGACGGCGAGGAGACGGCGTTCAACGAGACGCGCACCTTCGACTCGAAGAACGCGACGTCCCTGACCGTCACCGTCGTCACCGACGAGGACGTGACGGGTGACGTCTCGCTGGACTACACGTTCGTTGCGGGCGAGGACAACGAGACGATCACCGGGAGCACCGGACGCACGGCCGTCTACGACGGCCCGATCAGCGTCCCCGAGGACGTCGACTCCCTGCAGGGAGCCGTCGACCTCGTCGTCCCCGGTGACGAGATCGTCGTCGGCAACGGCACGTACGACCCGATCACGGTGTACAGTGCCGGGAAGTACAACGTCACGATCAGGGCCGCGGACGGCGCCACGCCGGAGATCTACAGCTCCAACGAGCGCGGCTCCGAGTACCGCCAGCCCGCGATCAGGGCGACTGCGGACGAACTGACGATCAGCGGGTTCCACCTCAACGTCTCGAACAACGAGTGGGACGCCGGGATCGACACGTTCAGTCCGCACGTGAGCGACCGCGAGCGCATCGTGGTCGACGACGCGCCGAACTCGGTGGCCGGTGGCTTCGACGACATCGTTATCGAGGACGTCACCATCCAGGGTGGCGACGAGGGCATCTGGCTGACCGGCAACGTGCCCGGTGTCGAGGTCCGGAACGTCGAGGTCAACGGCTCCGGGATCGGCATCGCTACCACGCTCGCGCCCAACGCGACGATCACCGACACGACGGTCAGCAACACCTCGGTCGGTATCTTCAACAACAACCCCGGATTCGGTAGCGGGGCCGGCGTCGAGATCCGCGACAGTCGGATCTCGGACTCCGGCATCGGGGTCGCGATCAGTGCCCAGACGGTCGGCACGACGGTCGTCGGCAACGAGATCGTCGACGTCGACACCGGCGTCTCCGCCGGGTGGGGCTCGGAACGCAACCTGATCTCCGACAACGAGATCGGTGCCGACGTCGGGTTCCACTTCGACGGTTACTGGCAGGAGGACAACGACGTGACCAACTTCCGGGTCACGCACAACGACGTCGACGCCGAGACTGGCGTCCGGATGACGAAGCTTCCGGCCGCAGAGGAGGGAGCGATCGATCCCTCGTCCGTGGACTTCCGGTTCAACGACCTGGAGGACACGTCGGAGAGCGTGAACAACACGCTCGCCGGCACGTTCGACGCGCGGCTGAACTACTACGGCGACAACGGCCCGGCGACCCAGACGTTCGCCGGGAACGTCGTCACGGAGCCGTTCCTGACGGCGTCGCCGGAGACCGCAGCCGAGGGCGTCGACGACCTCGAGAACACGCCCCACTGGGGGATCGACGTGGAACTCGAGGCCGGCGAGACGTACACCGTCGGCGTGCCCGGCCCCGCGGCCGGCACGGTCGGCGAGATGTTCGACGACTTCGAGGGCGTCGTCTACGGCTTCGACGAGTCCTCCCAGTCGTGGGAGCAGCTGACGGCGGACGACGAGGTGTCGTCGCTGGACGCGATGCTGGTGATCCCGGAGACGGACACCCGCGTCACGATGACGTTCGCGCACGGGCGGGACACGCCCGACGCGCCCGACCAGCACGAACTCGCGGAGGGCTGGAACTTCGTGAGTTCGCCCGAGGCCAACGACGTCTCGACCGCGTTCGCGTACGCGAGCGAGGACGTCACCGTGGTCTCGAACACCTACGCGACGCCGACGGTCGACGTCGGTCCGGTCAGCGACATCGACGGCACGCACCACGTCGGCCGCGACGACGCCGACGCGATGGTGAACCCGTTCGTCGGGTACTTCGTCTTCTCCGAGGGCGACGGCTACATGCCGGCGTACATCGGTGAGGACCCGTCGATGGCCGAGCTGTACGAGGAACTCGGCGTCGAGCGGCCCGACGTGAGCGACACGTCGATGGACGCCGACCTCGACACGACGGTGCGCGTGACCGCTCAGAAGGAGATCGACGAGCAGGTCCGGCGCGCACCCGAGGAGTACCGCGACGAGGTCCGCGCGGCCGTCACCGAGGCGGTCGAGGGGACCCTCGCGAACACGACCGGCCAGCCGACCGACGAACGCGTGAAGGCCATCGAACTCGCGGCCGAGAAGGCCGCAATCGAGACGCTCGAAGAGTTGGCCGAGGACGAGGACTCCGACTCGACCGACGAGCGGGTCACCGTCGACGTCCGGTCGCCGCAGTCAATTCAGGTGAGCGCGTAGACCGATGCGACCGACACCCACACCGACGCGGTTCGACGCACGCTCGCTCGCGGTCGTCGGCCTCGTGGCACTGGTCGCTGCGGGGTTCGTCCTGGGGCCGGTCGCCCCGGCGGACGCCCAGCGCCCGGCCGAGGCCGCCGACGTGAGCGGGTCGGACGCCGATCCGGAGCCGCCGGCGGCGTTCTACGGACAGCTGACCGTGGACGGCGAACCGGCACCGGCCGGTGCGACAGTCGAGGCGCGGATCGGTGGCGAGACGCGCGGGAGCATCGTCACCGAGGAGCGCGGCGCGTACGGCGGTCCCGGCGGGACGGAGGAGAAGCTCACCGTCGACGGGACCGAGGAGGACGACGGCCGGACCGTCACGTTCTACGTGGACGGGCAGAAGGCCGACCAGACCGCGACCTGGTCGTCGGGTGCGGTCGTGGAGTTGAACCTCTCGGCGCCCGCGCCGCCGACGACGGCGCCACCGACGACGACGACGCAGCGGACGACTGAACAGACGACGGTGCGGAATACGGTGGCACCGACGACCGAGGAGACGACGGCACCGCCGCCGACGACGACGCAACCGACGACGACGGCGCCACCGACGACGACGACGCAACCGACGACGAC
>CAZIVN010000068.1:0-10274 GCA_964542685.1 uncultured Halobacteriales archaeon | reverse complement strand
GCCGTCGCCGTCGCGACGCGACTGGGCGCGCCCGTCCGCCCGCTCGCCGCCGCCGCCGCGGCCGCCCTCGTCGCTGGGCTCTGCTCGGCGGCGCTGCTGGGCGCCTGGGGCCGCGCCAGGCTGGGTGGCGTCTCGGGCGACGTGCTCGGCGCGACGAACGAACTCGGCCGCCTGACGGCGCTGCACGCGGGGGTGGTCGCGTGGACGCTCTCCTGATGTGTGGCGGGCGCGGGACGCGACTGGACGCGTCCGTCGAGAAACCGCTGTACGAGATCTGTGGCGAGCCGATGGTCGACCACGTCGTCGCGGGCCTCTACGAGAGCAGCGTCGACGCGGTCCACGCCGTCGTCTCGCCGAACGCGCCCGACACCGCGGCCCACGTCCGCGAGGCCCTGGGCGTGTCGACGGTCGAGACGCCCGGCGACGGGTACGTCTCGGACCTGGGCGTGGCGACCGACGCGGTCGGGACGCCCGTCCTCACCGTCGCGGCGGACCTCCCGCTGCTGGCGGGCGACCCGCTCGACCGCGTGATCGAGGCCACCGACGGCCAGTCCCTGACGACGGTCGTTCCGGCGGCGCTGAAGCGGCGCCTGGGCTGTAGCCGTGCCGGCGACGGCGAGTGGGAGTACGCCGGCGTGAACGTCGTCACCGACACCGTCTCGGACGTCCAGTACGCGTCCTACGACGTGCGCCTCGCGGTGAACGTGAACCGACGGATCGACGGGGCCGTCGCGGAGGACCTGCTGTGCCCGGAGGCCGAGTACCGTGGACCGTGACGCCGTCGACGACGCCGACCGCGTCCCGCACGGCGGCAGCGACGACCCCGACGTCGTCGACTTCAGCGCGAACACGAACCCCCGGACGCCGGACGGTGCCCGGGCGGCGTACGAGGCCGCCTTCGACGACGCCACGCGCTACCCGAACGACGACTACCCCGACTACTGCGACGCGGCCGCCGCCCACGTCGACGCCGCGGTCGACCCCGCGTCGGTCGTCCCGACCGCCGGCGGCCTCGCGGCCATCAGGCTGACCGTGACGACGAGCGTCGCCCCCGGCGAGACGGCGCTCGTGCCGGCGCCGGGGTTCGGCGAGTACGCCCCCGAGGTCCGCCTCCAGGGCGGGACGGTCCGCCGGGTCCCGCCCGGGGACCTGCTGGACGCCGACCCGGAGCCCCACGCCCTCGCCGTCGTCTGCACGCCGAACAACCCCACCGGCGCGGCCGTCGACCCCGACCGGCTCCGGGCGTTCGCCGAGCGCTGTCGCGCCGCCGAGACGACGCTGCTGGTCGACGAGGCGTTCCTCGGGTTCACCGACCGCGAGAGCGTCGCGGGGACGCCGGGGACCGTCGTCGCACGCTCCCTGACGAAACTGTTCGCCCTGCCAGGCCTGCGAGCGGGCTTCGCGGTCGCGACAGGCCGCGCGCGGGAGCGGCTGGCGACGGCCCGCCTGACGTGGGGGCTGTCCGGGCCGGCCGCGGCCGTCGGCACCCACTGCCTCCGGGACCGCGCGTTCGTCGCCGCGACCCGCGAGCGCGTCCGGTCCGAGCGCACTCGCCTGCGCGAGCACCTCTCGGAAGCGGGCTACGACGTCGCTCCCTCCGACGCACCGTTCCTGTTGCTGGAGGTGGGGGACCGAGACGTCGACGAACTGCTCGCCCGCGCCGAGGCGGCCGGCCTGGTCCTGCGGGACGCCCGGACGTTCGCCGGACTCGACAGTCACGTCCGGGTCGCGGTCCGGGAGCGCGCAGCCAACGACCGGCTCCGGGAGGTACTCACCGATGGCTGAGGAGCCCGACGGCTCGCAGCCCGACGCCACAGACCGCCTGTTCCGGACGACGCGTCGGGACGGCGTCGTCGAGTTCGCCCGCCCGGCGACGCGGTGGCTGTCGACGGGCTGGCGCGGCGGCGAGTCCGTCGCGCCGGCCGCCTACAGCCTCACCGTCCCCGAGGGCTGGCACGTCGAGGAGCTCCAGGCATACGTCGGCGACCGCCTCGCCGACGCGGGGTTCGACGCGCCCGACTCGCCACCGGTCCTGCTCACCGGCGTCGCCGCCCGGCACTGCCGCGGCGCGCGCTGTGGCCCCGTCGAGGCCTACGCCACGGCGGGCCTGTCGAACCCCGCCGCGTTACCGACCGACCCCGACGGCGCCGCCGACCCGGAGGGTTCCGGACTGCCCGACGGCGAGTACCGGGCAGGCACGGTCAACGTCGTCGTCGGTACGGACCGAGGGCTCGCGCCCGGCGCCCTCGCGAACCTCGTCAGCGTCGCGACGGAGGTCCGGGCGACGACGCTGCTTGACCGCGTCGGCGTCCCCGGCACGACCAGCGACGCGGTCGTCGCGGCCTGCGATCCGGACGGCGAGCGAGCGGCGTTCTCCGGGAGCGCGACGCGGGTCGGCGCCGCCGCTCGCGCCTGCGTCCGCGAGGCCGTCGACGCCGCACTCGCCGCCCGCTACGGCGACGAGGACGGCGGCCCGCGCGGTGCCGTCGAGGACGCCCGCTACGGCGTCGCGACGACGACGCGCGCCGAGGTGTTCGAGCCCTGACGCTCAGTTCTCGGACGAGCGCTCGGCGACCAGTTCGTGGGCCTGTTCCCGAAACAGGAAGCGCCGGCGGTTGGTCGCACCGCCGGGGCTGATGCCCGCGCCGCTGGGCGTCGTCTCCAGGACGACCCTGTCGACGTCCCCCTCCAGGAACGGCAGCGTGTTGCGCAGCGGGCGGTTGCGGTCCCGCTGCATGACCTGCTCCGCGATCAGCCGCCGCTCCGCGTCGTCGGCCCGGGTCAGCGTCGCCGTCGCCGTCTCGACGGCCTCGTCCCGTTCTGGGTCGCGCACCGTCACCGTCGCGCCGTCGCGTTCGACGGTCACGCCCTCGATCGGTCGCACGTCGACGGCCGGCCCCTCGAGGCCGACCAGTGCGCCGCTGGCGTCGGTCTCGGCGCCGGCACCGAAGACGACGACGCCGTACGTCCCGCCGCCGAGGTGTCCGACGACCGTCTCCCCGGGCAGGTCGTTCGCGACGGGGTCGTCGGCGAACGCGAGCAGTCTGTGAGTGCCGCGCCCGCCCGGGAGCAACTCCCGACAGCCGTCCGCCGCCGCCGACGTGTCGACCTCGTAGAACGTGCCGTCCACGAGCTTGAACAGCCCCCACTGCCCGCAGGGGACGGCGTCTCTCGTGTGGTTGACGACGGTGAACCCCAGGCGTGCGGGCAACTCGGCGCCTTCCGTCCGGGGGTCGACGTACACCGGCGTCTCGGGACCGGCCTCGTGGTACCAGGACACGGCTGGTACCGAGTCGCCGAGCGCGGGCACCGCGCGGTCGCCGAACCGCGAGGGCGCCGTGGGTCCCGGACGCTCGCTGTGCCAGACGGTCAGTTCCACGTCGGTCTCGGCGACGCCGTAGACGCCGGTCGGCCGCCCGTCGGAGTCTGGCGGCCCGACGACTGCGGAGTCGGCCCGGACGGTCTCGCCGGGGTCCATCCGGATCCGGTCCGGGTAGACGTCGCCGTCGATGTCGCTGTCTCCCAGGCGCCAGTACCCCTCGGGACCGCGCTCGACTGGCGGTTCGCCCTCGGCGATCCGGTTCCACTCGCTCGGGACGAACAGGAGCAGTCCCCTGCCGGATCCCCGGAGCTCCGCGACGGGACTGCCGAGCACCGGCAGTTCGTGGGGTTCGAGGGTCACCTCGTTGTTCCGCCCGTTCCGGAGTTCGACCCCGAGGTTCGGGGGGTGCTCGCCGTCGACTGGCGCGAACCTGAACCGAACGCGAACGCGGTCGGCGTGGATCAAGCGGTGCGGTCGGACCGCCAGGGTCCGCGGGCCGGCGTCGAGGTCGACGACGGTCCCGTCCAGGTCGGGGGCCGGGGGGTCGATCTCGGGTTCGCTTGGGGGCGTGTCCGTCGTCGTGACCGTCGACCGGGTCGTCGTGTCGTCGGCGCCCGTCGTCGTCCGGCGGTCCGTGGGGGTGTCGTCGGGGCTCCCGCCGCCGCGCCGTGGGCCCCACTGGAAGGAACAGCCGGCCAGCCCGACGGTGCTCGCAGTCACCGCGCTCAGGAGGGCCCGTCGTCGCATGGCTCCGTCTACACCGACCCGGCATAAATCTCTCCGGGAAACTACGACCAGCGTTTCAGCCGTGTACGGGCTCGTTCCGCGCCGCTCGTCACTCACGGTCGCCGCTCTCGCCGACGAACTGGTAGGCCCGGCCGCGGAACGTGAACCGGTGGGTGTCCGACCCGAACGCGACGGCCTGGTCGATCACTCGGTTCGTCGTCTCCAGGACGACCTCCTCGACGTCGTCACCGAAGAAGGGAACGGTGTTGCGCACCGCGCGGTTCCAGGGCCGCATGACCTGCTCGGCGATCAGTCGCCGCTCGGCCTCGTCGATCGGCGTCACCGTCGCCGTCGCCGGATCGCTGGCCATCTGGTCCCGACCGTCGCGGCGGACCGTCACCGTCGATCCGTCCCGTTTTGCGGTCACGTCGTCGGTCGGTCGAACGTCGACGGACGAGCCAGTGAGGTCGACCAGTGCGCCGCTGGATCCCGTCTCTGCGCCGTACCCGGCGACGACGGCGTACGTCCCGCCGCCGAGGAAGCCCTTCGCGTGCCGGACGGGGTCGTCGTTCCGGAGCGGTACGCCGCGGAACGCCCTGAGTTCGTAGTGTGACCGGCCGCCGGGTCGCAACTGGCGACACTCGGTCGTCTCCAGGGGGTACTCGAGGCTGTAGAAGTCGCCGTCGACGAGTTTGAACAGTGACCAGTGGCCACAGCCGAGCGTGTCGGTCGTGTGGTTGACCGCGCTGAAGCGGACGCTCGCCGGCAACGCGGCACGTTCCGTACTCGGCGTGACGTACACCGGCGTCCCGGGGCCGGCGTCGTGGTACCAGGTCACGCCCGTGCCGTCGCCATCGAACGGCGAGGCTACCTCGCGGTCGTCGAACCGCGAGGGCGCGGTCGGTCCCGGGCGCTCGCTGTGCCAGACCGTCACCGCGACGGATCCGGCGCGGGCCCGCGTCTCGTAGACGCCGGTCGGGCGCCCCGTGCTCTCCTGTGGACCGACGACGAGACAGTCGGCACGGCGTCGCTCGCCAGGAGCGAGGCGCAGTCGCTCCGGGTACGCAACGCTCCGTTCGTCGGTGTCGGGGAGTCGCCAGTACCCTCCGGGGCCGCGTTCGACCTCGGGGGTCCAGCGCGCGAGTTCGTTGCTCTCGGCCGGTGCGAACACGACCGCTGGCTCGGGCAATTCCTCCGACTGCGGTGCGAAGTGCCGGCCGATCACCGGCAGGGCGTCGACCCGGACGACGACCTCGTGGTCGCGGCGGTTCGCCAGTTCGACCCCGAGGTACGGCGGCCCGTCGTCTTCCCGGTCGGCGAAGCCCAGTCCGAGTTCGAGTCGAGTGGCGTAGGTCAGTCGTGTCGGGCGAACTGCCAGGGTCCGCGGCCCGGCGGACGACCGGGTGACAGCGTCGCCGACGGGCGGGAGTGACGGGTCGGGCGGCTCGGGGGTCGGCGGTTCGTCGGTCGTCCCCGGGTCGCCGGTGGCCGGCGTCGTCGCCGTGGAGTCGGGCGTGGACGTGGGTGTCGAGGTCGCCCCGTCGCCGCTCGCGTCGCCGTGGCGCGACCCCCACCGGAACGAACACCCCGCCAGCCCGACCGTGCCCGCAGTCACCGCGGTGAGGAGGGCACGTCGTCGCATGGGCCGACCTACGTCGACCATCCCTAAACGTCTCCTGAAAAGTACAAGGCGCGTTTGAGTTGTCCGAGGCCTCGACAGCGCGGCGTTACGTCCGGGGCAACTGTTCGGTCTCGAGTCGGTAGTCGGTCCCCTCGAACGTAAAGCGGTGTGTACCGACGCCCGACGCGAGAGTCCCCTCGACGTACCGGACCGCGGTCTGTACCACGACGCGGTCGACGTCGTCGAAGAGGAACGGCACGGAGTTGCGCACCGGACGGTTCCAGGGCCGCATGACCTGTTCCGGAACGAGTTCGCGGTCGGCGTCCTCGGCACGGGTCAGCGTCGCCGTCCCGGGTTCCGGGTCCCCTTCCGGGAACGGGACGCTGACGACCACCACGTCCCCGTCGCGGCGCGTCTCCACGCCGTCGGTCGGCCGGACCTCGACGGGCGGCCCCTCGAGGTCGAGGAGGGCGCCCGACGTCTCGGTTTCTGCGCCGTACCCGGCGACGACGGCGTACGTCCCGCCGCCGAGAAAGCCGGCGGTGCGGCCGCTCGACTCGTCGCCGGGGACCGGGGTCCCGCCGAACGCCCGGAGGTCCCACCGCTCCCGTTCTCCGGGGCGGAGCCGGCGACAGCCGACGGACTGTCCCGGCGGGTTGAGGTCGTAGGGCGTCCCGTCGACGAGTTTGAACACGCCCCACTCCCCACAGCCGAGCGTCTCCGCGGTGTGGTTGATCGCCCGGAACGACACCCGGGTCGGGAGCGTGGCCCGTTCGGCCTCCGGCACGACGTACACCGGCGTCTCGGGGCCGGCCTCGTGGTACCAGGTCACGGCGCGTTCGCTGTCGGGGAACGGCGGGGGCACCGTGCGGTCGCCGAACCGCGAGGGCGCCGTGGGTCCCGGACGCTCGCTGTGCCAGACCGTCACCGCGAGGCGCGCTCCGCTCCCGACGGCCTCGTAGAGGCCGCTCGGCCGCCCGCTCGTCCCGGGCGGTCCGACGACTGCACAGTCCGCCCGGACCCGGTCGCCGGGAGCGATCCGGACGCGGTCGGGGTAGGGACGCTCGGCCGCGGCTCCCTCGGCCAGTCGCCAGTACCCCTCGGGACCGCGTTCGAGGTCCGGCTGGCGTCGTGCGAGTTCGTTGACCCCGCGGGGCACGAACGCGAGGCCCGGATCGTCGTTCGGCGCCGGTGGTCGCGCTACCGCTCGCCCCAGCGTCGGCAGTCGCCGCGTCTCGAGGACCACGTCGTGGTCCCGGAGGTTCCCGACGGTGACCGCGAGCAGCGCCGGCCCCTCGCCGTCCGGGCGGCGGAAGCCGAAGGACATGTGCGCCCGTCCGGCGTGTCGCAGCCCGGCCGGTCGCACGGCGAGCGTCCGGGGCCCGGTGGCGAGGTCGACGACGGGCGTCGTCTCCGCCGGCGTCGACGGTCCCGCCTGGAGTCCACGGTCGTCGTCGCCGGGCGTCCCCGTCGCGCCAGGAGCGGCCGTCGTCCCGTCCGCGTCCGCCGTCGACCCGTCGGTGGCTGGCGGCCCGGCCGCCTCGCCATCGTCGGGACCCCAGCTGAGCGAACAGCCCGCCAGCCCGACCGTCCCGGCCGTCACCGCCGACAGGAGGGCGCGACGTCGCATTGGCCGTCCTTCCGGTGACGGGCGTATAAACGTCCCGGCGGTCGGCCGACGACGCGGCCCCGCGCCAGTGGCCAAGCGCTTTGTGAGGAGGGCCCGAACGCCCGCCGATGAGCGACGACACACCGGAAGACGACGGGCCGATCTCCCCGGAGCCGATCGACCCGGCGGCGCCCGACGAGTTCGGCCTCGTCCAGGCGTTCTGGGGCGACGGGAAGGGCAAGACGACCGCCGCGATGGGGATGGGCTTTCGCGCAGTCGGCCACGGGTACCGGGTCCACATGCTCCAGTTCATGAAAGGCGGCACGAGCACCGTCGAGGACGTGCGCGGCGAGTACAACGCCATCGCTGCGACGCCGGGCTTTACCTACGAGAACTCCGGGCACTACGGCTGGCACGGTTTCCTGGACGGCAGCGACGACGACGAACACGCCGCCCGGGCGGCCGGCGGCCTCGCCCGGGCCCGGGACCTGCTCGACGCCTGCGAGCGTGCCGACCTGACGGCGCCGATTCCGCTCGACGCCCCACCGACAGAGGGGGTCCACATGCTGGTCCTCGACGAGATCATCTATGCCGCCAACCGGGACCTCGTCACGCCGGACGACGTCCTGGACCTGCTCGCGTCTGCGCCCGACGCCCTCGAACTCGTGCTCACTGGCGGTCACGACCGTCCCGACTACCTCGAGGGCCACGTCGACCTCCTGACGAACGTCCGCAAGGAGTGTCACCCGATGGACGCCGGGCAGGGTGCGCGCAAGGGAACGGAATACTGATCTGAACCCAAAAAATTCGTTTCGCGTGGAATCTCCACGAGACGATCGTAAATCGGTGACGATTCATCGTCCGATAGCGGCACGTCCCCGGCGATTGTTCGAGCAAAAAGTCCGGCGTCGACGACGGTGCAGCCGATCCGAAGCGTCCGACTGGCACGCCAGCGTGTTCGGTCTCTACCGGTTGCATCCCCCGTGTTCGACCGTGAGCGGTCGACTACTCGTCGGCGCGGCTTCCGGGGGTGTCCGAGGTCTCCAGGCGCCGCTCGTACTTCGCGAGTGACGTCTCCAGGGCCGCGCCGGCGTCGTGGTCCGTCTCGACGGCGAGTGCGAGCAACGCGAACAGTGCGTCGCCGAGTTCGTCCTCGGGAATCGCGACGGCGTCGGGGTCGGTCCCGTAGTCCGTCGACTCGTTGACCTCCTTTGCGAGTTCGCCAAGTTCCGAGGCCACGTCCAGCAGTCGGTAGGCGGGATCGGTCGCGAGGTCGGCCTCGTCGAGGAACGCGGCGACGCGCCGTTGTTCGTCCATGGCGGCGTCTCGGCCGGCGGCGAGAAGGGTCTGTCGGACTGCGTGTGACGCCGGCCCCGCCATCCCCGTTCTTATTCGCCCCCGGACCGAACCGTCGGGCATGGAGACGGTCGCGGCTCTACTCGCCCGAGAGCGTCGCAGCGAGGCACCCGCCTGTCGCGTGGGGGCGTCGAGTCACGTGTACGACTACCGGCGCTTCTGTACGACCGCCTGGAAGGTCGGGAACTTCCTGCGGGGACGCGGCGTCCGCGCTGGCGTGACCGTCGGCGTGGCCGCCGACCCGAACCCGAAGGCCCTGCTGTCGGTTATGGGGGCGGGACTGCTCGGGGCCACGGTCCGACTGGACCCGCCACGGAGCTTCGACGGCCGGGCCGTCGTCGCGCCACTGGACGAGGTCGGCGCGTTCGACCTGCCGGCCGGCGCCCAGCGGATCGCCTACGGCGACGACCCCGAGGACCCACGGGTCGACCACTGGGAGAGCGGCGTCTGGAGCGAGAACCCGACGATGCCCCCCGAGGCGCCCGGCCCCGACGCGTCGTTTCTCACGGACGGCGAAACGACCGCGGGCCAGGGAGCCGTTCTGCGTGGAGCCGGCGACGTCGCGGCCCGCGGCGAACTGGACGCCGAGACGACCGCGTGTCTGCGCGTCCGCCCGGCGAGTCCGCGCGCCGTCGCGGGCGCACTGGCGCCGCTCTCGGCCGGCGGCGAACTGCTCTTCCCCGGCGACGACGTCACCGGCGACTGTGCCGTCGTCGAGGCGGGCGCGGCCGCACCCGAGGCTCGGGCCGTCGCACTCCCCGACTCTCTCTGACCGCTCGGACCGCCCGGTCGCTCCCGTTCAGTCCCCTTCACCGTCGCCCAGCGCGAGGTCCCCGCGGAACCCCTCCGGCGGGTCGCCGGCCTCGTCCCACAGGGACGCGACCAGGTCCGTCCCCTCGGGACTCAGGCGGTACTCCGTCGGGTTCGCGCCGCGTCCCTCGGTGGCGCGCGTCCGGGTTTCCAGCACCCGGTTGTTCGACAGCGTCGTGAGGTAGGCGTGGGCGTTGTTGCGCGAGACGGCGTCCCCGTCCGACAGCAGGTCCGCGAGTTCCTTCGCGGTCGTCCACTCGTTGCCGCTCTCGTGGATGGCGACCGCCGCCCAGTAGGCCTTCGTGCTGGCGTTGAGGTGTGGATCCTGCTCGTCGGGGACCGCGTCGCCAGCCTCGCCGACCAGCGAGTCGACGTCGAACCCGCTGGCCTCCACCTCGATGCCGAGTCGTTCGACGGCGCCGCCGTCCTCGATGTGTGCGAGCAGTCGCGTCACTGCCGTCGGTTCCGGCGGCTCCGTCCACTCGAAGGTGATCGTCGTCGTGTCGCCGGACTCGTCGTCCATACCTGCACGAGAACGTTTTGTAATATAAAAATTGGCCCGTTAGGCCGTAACAGAAGGTATTGTACAACCGAATATTACTTCGGATTCCCGGAGCTCCCCCGGCCCTACTGTGCGTTCTGGATCTCCTCGAGGGCCTCGGGGTTCTCCATCGAGGAGAGGTCGCCAAAGTCCTCGCCGCGGTAGCCGGCCTCGATGGCCCGACGGATGATCTTGCCCGACTGGGTCTTGGGGAACTCGTCGACGAACAGCACTTCGCGGGGGCGGAACGGCTTGCCCATCTCCTCGCCGACCTGTTCGCGCAGGTCCG
>CAZIVN010000067.1:428-10284 GCA_964542685.1 uncultured Halobacteriales archaeon | reverse complement strand
ATCGACGCCTACTCGAAGGGGATGCGCCAGAAGACCGGCGTCATCCAGGCGGTCCTCCACGAACCGGACGTCGTCTTCCTCGACGAACCCACCTCGGGCCTGGACCCGCGTGCGGCCCGGACGATGCGGGACACCATCGCCGAACTCGCCGAGCGGGAGATGACGGTGTTCCTGTCGACGCACATCCTCCCCGTCGTCGACGAACTGGCCGACACCGTCGGCGTCCTCCACGACGGCCGTCTGGTCGCCGAAGGGACGCCCGACGGCCTGAAACAGCGCGCGGAGACGGGCGAACAGCGAAGCCTCGAGGATGCGTTCCTCGAGGTCACACACGATCACGCGGAGACGGAGACCGTCTGACCGGATGGTCCGACGCCGCCACGCGCTGTCGATCGCGCGGATCAAGTTCCGCCGACTGTTCCGGGTCGCCCGGACGAAACCGTGGCTGGGCGTCGTCCAGGCGTTCACGCTCGTCACCGGGATCGGCATCGTCGTCGGACGCGTTCCGGTCCCCGTCCTCGAGTCACTGTTGCGCGACCCCGGCGCCTACGTCTACGGACAGCGACTGGCAGCAGGCGAGGGGGCGGCCGTGCGGGACCAGGTCGCCGGCGTCGCGGGCATCGGCGTCGTGTTCGTGATTCTCGTGACGATCCTCCAGACGTACACTGCGTACGCCAACCGGAAGACGACGGCCGACGCACACCTCGTCGCGGTCTCCGTCGAGACGTACGCAGCCAGCCAGTTGCTGGTGTTCGCGGGCTTCGTCGGGGCGTTCGTGTTGCCGATCGTCGGCGCGGCCGGGATCGCACTGGCAGCGGGTGCGGGCCAACCCCTCCTCATCGTGACGACGCTGGCAGCAGGGGTCTGTGTCGTCGCGGTCGGAACGGCCGTTGGCTTCGTCGCCGGACTGAGCATCTTGCGGGCGTTCCAGACGGCTCCCAGGATCCGCGAACACCGACTCGCCGTCGGTGGGCCCCTCGCCATCGTCTACTTCGGGCTGTTCGTCGAGAGTCGACGCGCCGGAGCCCTCCTCGGCGGGACGCCGCTCGGCTGGTACGGCGACCTGGCCGTCGTCTCGGCCGGCGTCTCGGAGCCAACCGGCGCGGTGGTCGCGCTCGCTGCGACGGTCCCCGTCGCCATCGTCGCCGGCGTCGTCGGCGTCAGGATCGGTTCGTCGGTCTGGCTGGCCGACCCACCCAAGGGGACCGACGCGACGGCAGAGCGCGGACGGTCTCGCGTGGCGGTGCTCGCTCGCTCGCTCAGTACTCGACCGACCGCCGCGGTCGTCCGGGCCAACTGGCTCCGACTCACCAGAGCCCCGAAGGCCCTCTTTTTCATGGCGATGCCCATCGTCATCGTCGGATCGACGAGCGCGGAACTGACCCACGTGATCCCGGGATCGGTTCCGATGGTCGTCGCGCTGTACGGCGGCCTGGCGGTCGGGATGGGCGTAACCCTGAATCCGCTGGGCAACGAGGGCGCGGTCCTGCCCGTGGCGGTCATCGCGCCGGGCGGGGAGCGCCACCTGGTCCACGGGTACGTCCTGGCGATGGCTCTGCCGGGGGCACCGATCGTCGTCCTCGCGACACTGGCCGCGGGCCTCCTCTGGACGACGCTACCGCTTTGGGTCGTCCTCGTGACGGCGCTGGTCGGCGTCGCCATCGCGGTGACCGGGTGTGTCGTCTCGCTGGCTATCGGCGGCGCCCTGCCGAACTACGACGGCATCGACCCGACGGACTCCTCGGCGACGAAGATGCCCAAACCCCGCGCAGCGGCGGTGTACGCGGTGTCGATGTCGCTGCTGGGGACGCCGGCCTTCGCGGGCCTGTACGCGCCGGTAGAGGGCGTCCCGGACTGGGTCGCCGGTGCGGTCGGCCTGGGACTGACGCTGCTGCTGTGTGGGGTCGTCGGGACGGTGGCGTACCGCCGGGCGGTGGGACTGTTCCGGACCCACGAGGTGACGCGGTGAGGGCGCCCCCGCTGGCACGCTAAATCGGGCGAACAGGCGACACTGGGGCGTCTTCCGTGGGGGCGTGTCGCGCGACCGCTCCGACCGCCCACGGGGCCGTTCGTCAGCGCACGGCGCCCCTGGCCGCCCGCCGGCACTTCAATCCGCGCACGAAACACCAGTGTATTTATGTTTCCCACCGACCACCGCCCGCACATGGACGACCCTGCCGCCGACTCCCCTTCCCCGCTCGTCAACTGGAGCGTGTTCCTGGGCAACGCCGTCCTGCTGGGACTGCCGACGCTTTTCTTCCTCTGGAGTGGAACCAGGGCGCTGCTCGGCCGGTTCGGCCCCGTCGTCGGGTGGCTGACGGTCGGCGAGTTCGTCGCGCTGTCGGTGTCGTTCGTACTGACTCGCTGGACGGTCGTCGAGATAACGGCGGTGAGACTGCACGGTACGGAGGCACTGTTCCGCGGGGGTCGTCACTCGACGTACGCCAGGGTCGGCCTGGTGACCGTCTGGACGCTGTGTCTCGGCGTCCTGATCGGTGGGACGGTCCTTCGGATGGCCGTCGCGGGGTGGGACCCGACGAGTCAGATCGCGATGACGGCGTCGGGGCTCCTGGCGCTCGCCGTCGTCGGCTTCGGGGGCTACACGCTGTTCGAGTTCTACGACGGCGTCCGCGGCGACGCGGCCTGACCCGTCCCGCTCCGCGACGGACTCACCACTCCGCGACGGCTCTGACCGGCGCTGCGTCGCCCGCAGACACCGGTAATGGGTACGCCCGCAGTTCGAACCGCCCGGGAACGTCCGCCAGAACGAGGTTCTCCACGAGCACCTGCCCCGACCCGAGCAGTTCGTTGTGGGCCGGAATTCCGGGGTCGTCGTCGTCCCAGCCACCGACCGGTGGCGTCGGATCCGGATTCGGCGTGTCCAGTCCGACGTCGTAGCCCCGGTCGGCACACCACGCGGCGGCGTCGGCGGTGAGGTAGGGGTGGTCCCGGTACGCCGGGGTGCCCCAGCGGTCGTGCCACCCGAATCGGACGGCCAGCAGGTCGGCGTCGTCGGGTGGGTCGGCGGCCGCCAGACGCCCCACGCCGACGGGCGCTCTCGGGGGTCTGTCGAGGTCGACCAGCACGGCGTCGAACCGAAACCGGTCGATTGGCAGGGCGTCGACTGTCGCGCCGTCGGATTCCGTGTGGGCGGGGGCGTCGACGTGGGTCCCGGCGTGGGTGCCACAGGAGAGTCGCCGCACGCGGTAGCCGTCCGTCTCCATCGTCGCGTGGGGTTCGACCGCGACCGGCGGGTCGCCGGGGTAGACGAAGCCCGTGCCGTCGAGTCGGTGACTGCAGTCCGTGGTCGGCATCAGCCCGACACGAGGTTCATCGCCTCGCGGACGTCCTCGGTGCGCCCGAGGAACGTGAGGTGGTCGTCCTTCTGGACGGTGAAGCTGGGGTCCGGCATCGTCGTCTCGCCGCCGCGGGTGACCAGGGCCACCAGACAGCCCTCCGGGATCTGCTCGCCGATCTCGCGGATCGTCAGCCCGATCAGGTCGTCGGCGGTCACCTCGACCTCCTGGACGTCGCCCTCGCGACCGAGCTGGGTCATCCACTTCGCGAGCGCCGGCCGTTCGATGGTGTTGTCGATGGCCCACGCCGTCGCGTCCGACGACGAGATGGTCCTGACGCCCAGTTCCTCGAACGCCTCGACGTTGTCCGGGTTGTTCGCCCGGGCGATGACGTCCTCGACGTCGAACCGCGAGGACGACAGCTGTGCGACCAGCAGGTTGACGTCGTCGTCGCCGGTGGCGGCGACGATCTGGCCGGCGTTGTTGGCCCCCGCCGACCGCAACACGTCGACGTCGGTGCCGTCGCCCTTGTGGACGGTAAAGCCCTGGTTCCGTGCCCGTTCGACTGCCTCCGGGTCGTCCTCGACGATGACGACGTTCTCGCCGCGGTCGGCGAGGCGCGTCGCCAGCGAGCGACCCACTCGTCCGCCGCCGATGATGATGATGCGCATGGGTATGACGTTGAGGTACTCCGCTATCTGGCGTGCGAATCCGGCCTGGAACACGACCGTCACGAGGATCACGAGGAAGACGGTCCCGACGAGCGTGTCCGCGGCGGCGACCATCTCGAGGTTCCGCAACTCGATGGCGAACAGCGTCGCCACCGAGGCCGGAATGATCCCCCGCGGGCCGACGGCGCTGACGAACAGCTTCTCGTTGCGGGTGAAGCGGTCGCCGGTCGCCGAGAGGAACACGAGCAGCGGCCGCAACACGAGGGAGACGACCACGACGACCAGCAGTCCCTCGATACCGAGCTGGATGAGGAACTCGAACTCCAGCAACGACGCCAGCGCGATGAACACGAACGACAGCACGAGCAGCGTGATGTCGCCTTTGAAGTCCTCGATCTCTTCCTCGTAGGGGACGTCGGCGTTGCCCAGCAGGAACCCGGCGGTCGCGACGGCCGCGACGCCGGCCTCGGAGTAGATGGCGTCGGCCGCGCCGAACGCGACGAGTGCCCCGGCAAGCGTCAGCAGCCGGGCGTTCTGGGGAGCGTTGCCCGGCGAGAGGTCGACGTAGTTCAAGGCGTAGTACAGCACGCCCGCGACGAGGACGCCGACGATGACGCCCGTTCCGAGCCGTTCTGCGAACAACTGGAGCAGTTCCTGGGCGGTCTCGACGTCCGCGACGATGGCTTCGAAGACCACGACTGCGATGATCGCCGCGGTCACGTCGTTGACGATGCCCTCGGTCTCGAGGATCGCCGCGACGCGGTCGCGCACCGCCACGACCTCCATGATCGGCGTGATCACCGTCGGGCCCGTCGCGACCAGTAACGCACCGATCAGGAAGGCGACGGACCAGGAGGTGCCGAGCAGGTACCGCACGGCGACGGCCGTCCCGACCAGCGCGATGGCCGCACCGAGCGTAACGAGCCGGATCGCCGCCGACGGCGCCTCCCGGATCCGCCCGACATTCAGGTGAAACGCACCCTCGAAGACGATGATAGCGACCGACAGCCCGACGATGGCCGACAGCGCGCCGCCGAAGGAGTTCGCCCCCAGTATCCCGCCGGCCAGCAGGCCCCCGAGGTCCTCGGCGGCCGCGGCCCCGACGACCGGGTCCAACTGCCCGTCGCGGGCCGCCGTCGCGACCAGACGGCTGATCGGCCCCAGGACGAGTCCAGCCGCGATGAGGAAGATGACGCTTGGCACCTGGAATCGATCCGCCAGTAACTGGGCGATCACGCCGATGGCGATCACTGCCGCGACCAGGGGCAACAGGACGCCGCCGCTCTCAGCGGCCATCGTACCCACCCCGCTGGAACACTGTCGGTATCACTGTCCATTCGAGCCACCGTCCAGTACGGTGAAAACAGTTCCGGACTCGACGACCGTCTGGGCGACGGGCCGGTGCCCGAAGCGGGCTACTCTGCCGGTTCCGGCGAGGCGGTCGTCTCGTCGCCGCCGTAGATGTCCGCGACCTCCGCCTCGTAGACGTCGAGGATGTCGCGTCGTTTCTTCTTCATGGTGGGGGTGAGCAGGCCGTTGTCCTCGGTGAACTCCTCGGGGACGAGGCGGAACTCCTTGATCTGCTCGTGGGGTTCGAAGTTCTCGTTGACGGCCTCGACTTCCTCCTCGATGGCCTCGTGGACCTGTTCGTCGTCGCACATCGCCTGGGGATCCTCCGGGATGTCGACGCCCTCTGCCTCGGCGGCGTCGCGCAACTCCTCGAAGGCCGGGACGACCAGCGCGCCGATGAACTTCTCGCCGTCGCCGATTACCATGCACTGCTCGACGATGCGGGAGGAAGCGAAGGCGTCCTCGATGGGTGCCGGCGCGACGTTCTTCCCGGTCGACAGGACGATGATCTGCTTCGCCCGCTCGCGGAACATCAGGTAGTCGTCCGGGCGCTTCTGGACGATGTCGCCGGTCCGGAAGTAGCCGTCCTCGGTGAACGCCTCGTCGGTTTCGCCCGGTCGATTCCAGTAGCCGTCGGTGACGTTCGGCCCCTTCACGAGCAACTCGCCGAAGTCGCCCAGAGCGTCCTCGAACTTGCCCTCCGGGACGACCGTCTTGTCGAGTTTGACGTCGAGGTCCTTGACCACCGGGCCGATGGTTCCGATCTTCGCGTCTTCCGGCGGGTTCGACGTCACGACCGGCGCGGCTTCGGTCAGGCCGTACCCCTCGAAGATGGGCAGTCCCATGCCGTGATACAGCGTACACAGTTCCTCGGAGAGCGTGCCGCCCCCGCTGACGAGAATCTCGACGTTGCCACCCAGCGCGTCGCGGACGTCGGAGAACACCAGGGCGTCGGCGATCTTGTACCGGAGTTTCAGCCCGATTCCGGGACGATCCGCGCGGTAGTACTCGCGGCTGACGTCGGTCGCCCAGTTGAAGATCCGCTCCTTGAACGAACTCTCCGAGGCCTGTTCGCGGATGGCGTCGTAGATCTTCTCGTACACCCGCGGGACGCTGGTGGCGGCGGTCGGCTGGACGGTCCCGAAGTCCTCCTTGAGCGTGTCGACGCTCTCGGCGTATCCGACGGTCGCCCCGACACCGAACTGCATGAAGTGGCCCGTGAGCCGCTCGAACACGTGGGCAAGTGGCAGGTACGACACCGTCCGCGTGTCGGTGTCGATGGTCGGGTCGCCGGCGTCCTTGTCCGGGCGCGGCCCGTACCTGATGTAACACTGGTTGACGTTGGCCCGGAAGTTGCGGTGGGTCAACTGGACGCCCTTCGGTTGCCCGGTCGTCCCCGACGTGTAGACCAGACTCGCCAGGTCCTCGACGTCGCGGTCGTCGAGCCACGACCGGTACTCGTCCTCGTCGAAGCGCTCTCTCCCCTGCCGGTACACCTCGGCGAGTTCGTACACCCCGTCGCTGTCGTCGTACTTCGCCGACAGTTCGTCCATCGAGATGATGAAGCGAACGTTCAGCGCGTCGGACACCTCCAGGACGCGCTCGACCAGTTCCTCGTTCTCGCAGACGACGCCCACGGCGTCGGGGTCACCCAGGAGGTACCGCACCTGGGGCGGCGACGAACTCTTGTAGACGGTGGTGACGACGCCGCCGGCCGCGAGCAGTCCGAAGTCCACCTGTGCCCACTCCATGCGGGTGTCCGCGAACAGGCCGACGCGCTGGTCCGCCTGCAGCCCAAGCGCGCGAAAGCCCGTCGCGAGGTACCTGACGACGTCGCGCATCTTGTCGTAGTCCACCGCGGCGTACTCGTCGTCCGGTGCGGCCGGGTACGCGACCCCGGCCATCGACCGCTCGTACACGCCACCTTTGTACAGCTGTGCGTCGGCGTCGCCCCGTCGGTCGGCGGTGTTCTCGAGCATCTCTCCGAGCGTTTCCATGCCCGTAACCTCGTCCGAGAACTCCTGTTCTGCCTCCTGCCAACTCATTGGTTGACAGAGAAAAACACGCGACGGTAATAAACGATGTTGCCGAACGGGGGTGGATTCGGCGTCTGCCCGGCCCGGTGGCGCTCGATCGCCGTCGCCGCCGAGTGGGTCCCCGAGCGTCTACTCCTCGTACATCGCGTCGACCTCGTCCTCGTACCGGTCGAGGATGTCGCGTCGTTTCTTCTTCATGGTGGGGGTGAGCAGGCCGTTGTCCTCGGTGAACTCCTCGGGGACGAGGCGGAACTTCTTGATCTGCTCGTAGGACTCGAACTGTTCGTTGATCCGGTCGACTTCCGCCCGGACGCGCTCGCGAACCCGGTCGTCGTCGCACATCGCTCCGGGGTCGTCCGGCACGTCGAGGCTCTCCTCGGCGGCCCACGACCGGAGCTCCTCGACGTTGGGCACGAGGAGTGCGGCGACGAACTTCTCCTCGTCGCCGACGACCATGCACTGTTCGACGACCCGGGAGGCGGCGAAGGCGTCCTCGATGGGTGCCGGCGCGACGTTCTTCCCGGTCGACAGCACGAGGATCTGCTTCGCGCGTTCGTGGAACGTCAGGTAGCCGTCCGGGCGTTGCTCCATGATGTCGCCGGTCCGGAACCAGCGCCGGTCGTCGTCCTCCATCCCGGGAACGCTCTCGGTGAACGCGGACTCGGTCTGTTCGGGCTTGTTCCAGTACCCCTGGGTGACGTTCGGCCCAGCGACGAGCAACTCGCCGACGGGACCGTCGGCGTCCTCGAAGTCGTCCTCGGCGACGACGGACTCGTCGATGGCGACGCCGGTGTCGACGACGGGCGGGCCGACGGTCCCGATCTGTGGGTTCTCCGGGGGGTTGGTCGTCACGACCGGCGACGTCTCGGTGAGCCCGTACCCCTCCAGGATCGGCAGGCCCATGCCGTGGTACAGCTCGCACAGCTCCGGCGAGAGGCTCCCGCCGCCGCTGAAGAAGTAGTCGATGTTCCCTCCCAGGGCCGCTTTGACCTGCGAGAACACGAGCCGGTCCGCGACGGCGCGTTTCGCCCGCAACACGGCCCCGGGGTCGTCGGCCCGGTGGTAGTCCCGCCCGACGTCGGTCGCCCACTCGAAGATACGGCGTTTGAGGTCGCTCTCCGTGGCCTGTTCGCGGATGGCGTCGTAGATCTTCTCGTACACCCGCGGAACGCTGGTGGCCGTCGTCGGCCGGACCTGCTGGAAGTCGTCGCGCAAGGTGTCCGGGCTCTCGGCGTAGGCGACGCAGGCGCCGGCGGCGAACATCGAGAAGTGACCGGCCATGCGCTCGAAGACGTGCGCCAGCGGCAGGTACGACACCGACCGGCTCTCCTCGTCGAGGACTGGCGTGTCGCCCTTGTCGGGCCGGGGGCCGACGCGCTTGCGGACCTGATTGACGTTGGCCCGGAAGTTACGGTGGGTCAGCTGGACGCCCTTCGGCTGTCCGGTCGTGCCCGAGGTGTAGATCAGACTCGCCAGGTCGTCGACGGACTGGGCGTCCAGCCAGGACTCGAAGGTCTCGGGGTCGAACCGCTTCGCCCCGCGGTCGTGAACCTGCGCGAGGGTGTAGACGTCGTCGCGGTCGGCGAGGTCGCCGCCGATCCGGTCCATCACGACGATAACGGACAGGTCCAGGTCGTCCTCGACGGCGGTCACGCGCTCGGCGACCTCCTGGTTCTCGCAGACGACGCCCGTGGCGTCGGGGTCGTCCAGCAGGTACCGGGTCGCCGACTCCGAGGAGCCCTTGTACACCGTGGTGACCGTCGCGCCGGCCGACAGCAGGGCCAGGTCCGTCTGTGCCCACTCCATCCGGGTGTCGGCGTAGATGCCCACGCGGTCGTCTTTCTCGACGCCGACGTCGCGAAAGCCCGTCGCGAGGTTGCGGACGATCTCGCGGGTTTCGTCGTAGGAGATCGCACGGTACTCGCCGCCCGGCGCCGCGGGGACCACGGACTCGGTCAGCGAGCGGTCGTACACGCCGCCCTTGTACATCTGTGCCGGGCGATTCGCGTTGCGCTCGGCGCTGTCGGCGAACATGCGTCCGAGCGTCGTCATCTCGGTCACCTCGTCGGTGTACTCCTGCTCGGCCTCGCGCCAATCCATGCGTGTGTCAGAGGCCACCGACGTATAAAAAACTCTGGAACGCTCGTCCTGTGGCTGGTGGTTCCCACGCTACCGGTCGTCCAGGTACCGTAACACGCCCCGGACGTTCATCGCCGTCTCGGCGCTCGCTTTCCGGTCGCCCCAGACGTCGCCCATCTCCGTGCCATCGGCGAACCGCTCGACGACGGCCTCGTCGTCGTCGAGTTCCTCGCGGGCGGTCCGGACCTCGTCGACCCACGCCCGGAGGACGCGTTCGTACTCCGCGAGGCGGTCGCCCGTCTCCGCGGGGCCGAAGTGGGCGTACAGCAGCGTCGAGGGGTCGATCTCGCGAATCGTCTCGACGTCGGCCAGGGCGCGTTCGAGGTGAAACTGGGGTGGGGGTGTCGTCTCGCTGACGGCGTCG